>PKSY01000213.1 GCA_002869405.1 Marinilabiliales bacterium | reverse complement strand
TATCTGCCACAACTGTAAAAGCCCAGGAACCCGACTGCAATAAGCTCGGCGCTTGGATATGGTATGTGGAACAAACCGGTTTCACCCACGAAACACTTGCAGATACTCTCTCTTCTCTGGGTGTAAAGCGGATTTACGTAAAAGTCGCAGATGGCATTATGGATACCATCTGGTGGCATACTATAGTGGATGAAGAACTTATAAATACGTATCATTCGCATGAGATGGAGGTTTTTGGCTGGTCATATAATTACCCCGGCTCAGAGTTTGGACAGGCGCAGGCACTCTACAAGGCCGCACAAACCGGGTACGACGGATATGTTGTGGATGTGGAACATCAGTTTGACGGTGATTCGGCCAATCTCTACAACCTTTTCAATGCTTTTGCCTTTTACAAAAACCTCGCCCTTGAGCACAACCTGGTGGATACCTCTTTTAAACTTGGCATTACTACCTGGGGTAATCCAATAGACCACTGGTTTCGCATCGATGTGGTGGATCCTTTTGTGGATGCCTATTTTCCCCAAACCTATGTAGAGATCTGGGGCAATTATTACCTCAATAACATTACTTTCTGGGTGGATTCAACCTATAATGAGTATCGGGCCATTGGCGCCACAAAGCCCATTCACCAAATTTGTGCTACTGAACGGGACGTGATTACGGCTGAGCAGATTAATGAGTTTATTGCTGCTTCCGGAGCGCAAACCTCTTTGTGGCGCGTGCCCGGAGGTGGAACGCCTCTCTCCATCTGGAACACCTGGAATGAGGTGAACTGGCATATGAATTTCTGCGATACTATTGTTGGAATTCATATAAATGAAATGGCACATGGAGTTGCCCGACCTAATCATTTCAGCAACTATTTCCGGCTTAATGTGCCTTCAGGAGGTAGTCATATTATGATATTGGATATTACTGGCAGAGTAATCTATAATGAACGGAACAATGGCGATGGTGTCTTAATTGACGGACGCAGCTGGTTACCGGGAATTTATATTTGTCGCTGGGTGGAAGAAAACCGTTTGGTAACAGTGAAGGTGGTGAAGCGATAATTTTTTACGCTACAGATTCAATGGTGCTTTTGAGTTGCTCGCGGAAGTAGGGCTTTTGCAGATATCCATTCATGCCTGCTTCTTTTGTTTGCGATTGGTAGTCTCTTTCTGAAAATGCTGATAAGGCGATAATAGGTAAATCTTTTCCGTTTTCACGGATGTTTTTTGAAGCGGTAATACCATCCATTTCCGGCATGGCAATATCCATAAAGATTATATCATACTCATGGCTGAGGCACTCCTCCAAGGCCTGCTTCCCGTCGGAAACAATCTTAAACTCATAACCCATTGACAGAAGGTCAGCCTTTATTCTGACCTGATTCAGGAAATCGTCTTCTGCAATTAATATTCTCTTTTTTGTGATCATCTCTTTTTGGGTTATGGATTAAAAATATCGTCTGCTTTTTTCGTAACGCTTGTAGAGATCCAGGTCAAATGCAACAGAGATCTCATGTGATCCTGAAGTCTGCGCGCTGAGTGCGTTGATTTGCATGTCGTATGAGTAAGCGATACGGATGTTCTCTTTTACTGTAAGCTGGCCCATCAGAACGATTGCATTATTAAGAGTTCTGTAAGAGGCACCTAACATAAATAGGTCGTTATAATAAAGACTTGCATTAACGTCGATGTTTACTTTTGCGTTACGAGTGTAACGAACCATGGTAGAAGGCTTAAGTACGAAGTCATTACCAAGGTTGAGGATCATACCTGCAGTACCGTAGATGTGACGGGCAAGGCTGCTGTAAGGAGAATCTTCATACTGATCGTTGATGTCGAAAAGACGCTCAAAGAGGTGCTTGCTGCTCACACCGGCGTACCAGTTGCGTGCTGTGTAATAAACGCCAAAGTTTACATCAGGAGTAAAAGTGGAAGCCATACCACTGAAAGCGGAGAAATCGTCATAATCGCGTGTGTTAATCATTGTAACATCAACACCCTGCTGAATAAAACCACCCTGAACACCGAATGAGAGACGGCCGCGGCCCATTCTGATGCGGTATGCATAGTTTGCCATAACTCCAACATCCTTCAGAGGTCCCTGCTGGTCGCCATATATATAAAGGCCTAAAGCTACCTTTTCATTGCGCATTGGCGACTGGATGCTGAAAGTTGTTGTTTTAGGGGCGCCCTCAATGCCTACCCACTGATGACGATGTACCATTGTAACATTCATTACGTCGCGCATACCTGAATAAGCAGGGTTGATAACCAGCTCATTTACCATATACTGACTGTAAAGTGCATCTTGCTGAGAAAAAGCAGAACCACCAACGGCAACCAGTGTGGCTGTCAGAAGGATCATTGCTATTTTTCTCAGTTTTTTCATCGTTACTTTTTTTTCTTTGAGTTTACATTACAAATGTATCCCTGTAAACCACGCGCATCAATTGGCATTTTCCCCTATTTTTTTAGCTATATTGATGATATTCAGGTACGTAAAATCCCCACCTTTTAAGATTCCGGGATGGTAGTAGTATAGGTTTATTTAGCTATTGTACTGTTATACAGTTGTTTATGTTGTTTTGCTGAGAGGTGCAGTTTTCCCTTATGAGTAGTATCCTGCACTAATGATAATAATCTTCTTTAATATTTTTAGCAGAAGAAATGTCTCGTGGATCCGGATTGATCCTAAACATTTAATTTAGTAATAACTATTTGGTTGACAATGCTATCGGAAAGCAGTAATTTTATGTTCTAAAGCTGGACGATGTAATCTGTCCGCCAATATCATATATAAATTTCTTTTTCAGCCGACGTCTAATTAACCCCCGTTATGAACCATGAGATTGCAAACACCAATGTAAGTTTTGAGTTTTTAAAGAACTCCAACGAATTCCTGAATATCGTATTGAATAATATCAATAGCTGTGTTTTGCTGCTTGATAAAGAGATGAAACTGCATGCTTTTAACGACAGTATGAAAACCATTTTTTCCAATCATAAAGATGAGCATCTGTTGTACCGGCGGTGTGGTGAAGCGCTCGGTTGTGCCTATCAGATTGAGGAAGCAAAAGATTGCGGGAAGACCTCACGGTGTCATGAATGTGAAATCCGGATTGCCGGGATGGAGTCGTATCTATATAATAAAGTGATATACAAGGAGCATATTGAAAAGCCCTTTTTCAATTTTGCGGATGAGAAGGTGAACAGGCATCTTCAGTTCTCCACGCGGCTTTTTAAGTTTCAGGGTGAGAAGTATATTATTATGATTGTTGAGGATATTACGAAGCTGATGGAGATGAAGAAGTTGCTGGTTAGCAATTAGTTTATACAGGAACGCAGAGTTTCGCTGTGTTTAAGCAGAGTTCCGCAGAGTTTTTTCTGCTATATGGGGGATTGTCACTACAAAACATTGCTTTTGCACTTAGAATCTCAGCGTTCCATAACAATCAATTCCCAATTACAAACTTCCCGGTAAACATCTTTGTCTCATTTTCAATTTTCAGGATATAGATACCCGGTCGCAGGGTATTCACTTTCACAGGGTGCAGTGTGCCGTCCATAAGTGTACCTGACAACAGGCATGTTCCGGTGCTGTTATAAATCCTGTATTCTGCCTTATCCGACAGCTTTGCTTTGATGGTAATCTGATCTGTTGCCGGAGATGGATAGATAATTGCTGTTTGGTAGTTTATGCCGTATTCCTCGTGGCCTGTTTCGGTGATGAAGTAAGGGTAT
>PKSY01000271.1 GCA_002869405.1 Marinilabiliales bacterium | reverse complement strand
CAGTGTGATGCCAACAAATCTCTACGGTCCGAATGACAATTTCGACCTGGAAAAATCTCATGTTTTACCTGCTCTGATACGCAAAATTCATCTTGGCAAGTGCTTACAGGAAAATAAATGGGATGACATCCGTAAAGATCTCAGCAAGCGCCCGATAGAAGGAATCGATGGAAGTGCTGAAAAAAAAGAGATACTGAGTATTTTGGAGAAGTATGGAATAATATGTTCTGCTGAGGGATGCGACTCCTGCGCCGAAGGTAGTTGCTCCGACAAAGTTATTGTGGAAATCTGGGGTTCCGGACAACCAATGCGTGAGTTCCTGTGGAGCGAAGAGATGGCTGCTGCCTGTGTTTTTGTTATGGAAAATGTGGATTTCAAAGATGTTGCTGATCCCTCTGCCAAAGAGGTAAGAAACACACATATCAATATAGGCACCGGAAAAGAGATTAGTATAAAAAACCTTGCTAAACTGATTAAGAGAGAAGTCGGTTTTGAAGGCGAGCTATTCTTCAACGCCCTGAAGCCCGACGGCACCATGCGAAAGCTCACGGACCCTTCAAAATTACATCAGCTTGGATGGCATCATGAAATTGAGATTGAAGAGGGTGTGAAGAGGATGTATGAATGGTATAAAAGCTAAGGGCGCAGAGTTTGCCCCCTAACCCCCAAGGGGGAACCAAGAGACACAGAGTCAAATAGCAAGAGATTACAAAAAGAGATAATACAATAAACATAAACCACCCGCCACTAAAAGTGCAAAGTCCCCCCCTGGGGGGATTTAGGGGGGTATTAACAATCATATTATGAAAGGTATAATCCTCGCCGGTGGAGCCGGAACCCGCCTCCATCCCCTTACCAAAGTCGTTTCAAAACAGCTACTCCCCGTTTACGACAAACCCATGATCTATTACCCGCTGTCGGTATTATTATTATCAGGCATCCGGGAAATCTTAATAATCAGTACGCCGCATGACCTGCCGGGTTTCAGACGGCTTCTGGGTGACGGCAAAGATCTCGGGCTGGAGCTGAGCTATGCTGAGCAACCCTCTCCCGACGGACTGGCGCAGGCATTTATCATTGGTGAAGAGTTTATTGGTGATGATGATGTTTGCCTTGTACTTGGCGATAACCTTTTCTATGGCGCCAATTTGCCACAGATGCTGCAGGATTCGGTGCGTATAGTAAAGGAAGAACGTAAAAATGTGGTATTCGGATATTATGTCCGCGACCCGCACCGATACGGCGTGGCAGAAATTGACAAAGCGCAGAACGTTATCTCCATTGAGGAGAAGCCGAAGCAGCCCAAGAGCAATTATGCCGTGGTAGGATTATATTACTACACCAACGATGTGGTAGAGATTGCAAAGAACGTGAAGCCCAGCGGACGTGGAGAACTGGAAATCACCAGTGTAAACCAGGCTTATCTGGAGCGTGGAGAGCTAAAAATCAAACTTATGAGCCGCGGTTATGCATGGCTCGACACCGGCACCCACGAAGCCCTCTCGGAAGCCACGGAGTTTGTTAAAGCTGTAGAAAACAGAACCAGCCTGAAAATCAGCTGCATTGAAGAGATTGTGTGGAGGATGGGATACATCGATGAAGCGCAATTGCAGAAACTCGCCGAGGGGTATGGAAAAAGTGCTTATGGTGTTTACTTGAGGGGGTTGGTGGAGTAGGACACAGAGTTGCCCCCCCTTGCCCCCCAGTGGGGGGATGAGGGCACAGAGAGGGAAAACAAGGGGGAAATATTATTAAACCATAGATCGAAGCGAAAGTCCCTTCAGTGAAACAAGCAAGAAATATTGCACCCCATAGATCGAAGAGAAAGTCCCCCCTTGGGGGGATTTAGGGGGGAAAGACACATAGTTGCCCCCCCTTGCCCCCCAGTGGGGGGGATGAGAACACAGAGAAAAGACCATGAAATATCAACCATCATATTACTACAATGCCTCCCGGGAGATAATTGATACAGCAAAAAGGCTGAGAAAAAATATGACCCCGGCTGAAAAAATATTATGGCAGGAGTTGAAGGGAAATAAAATCAACGGGCGACACTTTAGAAGACAACATCCCATATACAGATACATTGCAGACTTTTATTGTCATAAAGAAAAACTTGTTATAGAGGTTGATGGATCATACCACAACAATCCAGAGCAGAGAGATTACGACAAAAACAGAGATGCTACTATAGATGAGTATGATATAAGAGTATTGCGATTTACCAATAATGAGGTATTAAACCGGTTGGAAGAGGTTATAAAACGCATAAAAGAAGCATGTAGCTGATATAATCTATCTAGCCCCCCAGGTCGCAAAAAAAACACAGACATAGATCGAAGCGAAAGTCCCCCCTTGGGGGGATTTAGGGGGGAAAAGGATTTAAGGGAAAAACCTAAATAATTCGCCAACATCGAACAATTTTAACTATATTTGTTCGATAACAACGAACAATTGACATGAATAGAGATCAGTTAAAAGAGATATTCCTGGATCAAAAGGAAGCTTTCAATCGCAAGAAAGGCCTGATTCCACGTGAAGTAGACCTGGAAAGGTATATAAAAACCAGCCAGGTTGTTATTATATCGGGAATCAGACGTTCCGGAAAATCCTCTCTGTTATATTTGATCAAGGAGCATATAGGATATTCAGATAAGGAGTACCTCTATTTTAACTTCGATGATGAACGCATTAGGCGCACAACAGAGGTTATGGAGCAAATCATGAATCTTCACACTGAACTTTACGGGCAGGAGCCAACGGTGTTCTTTGATGAAGTTCAAAATATCCCGGGTTGGGAAAAATTCATAAACAGGATTCATGAAAAGGGATATAAAATTTTTATAACCGGTTCCAATGCGAGTCTTCTTAGTTCAGAAATCAGTACATCGTTGACTGGCAGGAATATGGTTTTAAAGCTATATCCATTCTCATTCAGAGAATTTCTTGAATATCCGGGAAGAAAGTATAATCCGGATTCTCTTACCTCTTCTCTTAAAGCGAACCTTAGAAAAGACTTGAATGAATATATTGCCATTGGCGGATTTCCATTGGTGGTAAAAGAGAAGGATCCGGAAATTCTAAATGGGTATTTCCAGGATATCTTATACAGGGATATCGTAGGCCGATATAAAATAACACAGGTTGAAGAGATAAGACAAATAGCGGTTTATCTTTCAACAAATTCAAGCAGACTATTCTCATACAGCACATTACAAAAGATAAGCGGTATAAAAAGCACCAGCACGGTGAAGAGTTACCTGGAGTATCTTAGCCAATCATACCTTTTTATATACCTGAATAAATTTGATTATTCGGTAAAGAAACAACAGATGAACTCCAGAAAAGCGTACGCTATAGATACCGGTTTATCAGGAAGGCTGGGATTGAGTTTCTCGCGTGAGAGTGGACGAAAGTTGGAAAATATCATACTTCTTGATCTGGCACGCAAAGGAGCAGATGTTTTTTACCACAAAGCAAAGCACGAATGTGATTTTGTTATCCGTGAAGGAATAGATATCGCTGCAGCGATTCAGGTTTGTTGGGAACTAACGCATGAGAACTTTAACCGTGAAGTAAACGGTTTAACGGAAGCGCTGGATACCTATAAGTTGAATAAAGGCCAACTCATTGTGATGGAGAAAACACCTTCACTGCCTATAGCAGATAGCCGGATTGAGGTGGTTACTGCTGGGGAGTGGTTACTTTGTATTAAAAGTTAAGTAATAAACTAACCCGAAGAGATCGCCTGGCGAAT
>PKSY01000081.1 GCA_002869405.1 Marinilabiliales bacterium | reverse complement strand
CCGGTATTGGGTGTCGGTCCAAAGGATGGCGATGCTGCGAAGGTTTTAAATGACTGTGGTGCAGGAGTTATGGTGGGGTTTGGAGAGGAGGTGGAGATGGGATTATTTGCATCTGATTTACAAAGAAGCTATAACAATTCTGATGTGAATTTCTATTCCAGAAAATTTCTAACACATCAAATTGTTATGGTTATGAACGCCATTAGTAAATAAATGTGATAGGAGTGTATCTATGCGAAAGTTACTGCTGTATTTAGTTTCGGGGATAAAGAGTAAAAATGTTTTCAGATTTGTGGCAAGGTATTTTTACTCACCGGTTTTTCTGTTGAAATATTATAAACACCGGGAGAAACAAAAGATTATATATGTATTAACACCGCTGGCACAGTTGTCTAATATTGGTGATCACGCCCAGGCCTCATCAATTCATAATTGGCTGGACAGACATTTTAATGGGAAAGTGGTTATTGAGCTTGATAAGGATATGACCTATTATTTGAAGTCAGCCCTAAAAAAGATAACCAATGAAGAAGATATTATTTTTATCCACTCCGGTGGGAATATGGGTGATATATCATTATGGTCAGAAGAAGCTCGCCGTCTGATAATTGAAGCATTCCCTGATAATAAAATAATTAGTTTACCTCAGACGATTCATTTCAGCAATACAGCTGTTGGACGTAAAGAGTTAAGCAAATCTTCATCTGTTTATAACGGCCACAAAGATCTGACAATATATGGTCGGGATATGCAAAGTACAGAGTTTGCATCTTCGACATTCTTCAATGCAAAAATACATGCAGCTCCCGATTTTGTACTTAGATATCCTTACGAATCAAATATTGAATGTACCGACAAGGTTTTACTCTGCCTTCGTCATGACTCGGAATCAATTTTTCAGGGTCGTCATGAAAAAATACAACAATTGGTTAAGAGTCCAACAGAGTTTTTTGATACTACACTGCCTTTTCTAATATGCAAGAATATGCGAAATTCAGTGCTTAATGAAACACTTGATTATTTTAAGAAGTTCAAATTCATAATAACAGACAGGTATCATGGTTTAATATTTTCCGTGCTTGTAAAGCGTCCTTGTATTGTACTACCAACATATAATCATAAGCTTACATCTGCATTGAAAGATTGGTTTGATGATATAAATTTTATTTTCTTCGCTCCGACAGAAGATGAGATTCCTGAGGCGATTTCAAAAGCATCTCAGGAAATTGAATTTTCATCAGTTGACTGGGACGAAAAGTATTTTGATCAAATAGCAAAAAGAATTGTAAATGATTTATAATAAGTATATTAGATATATTAAAATGAGGCTCTTTTACAGAATGAAGCATTTACAGCGTCTTTCTGATCAGGAACTACTCGGTTTAATGAGACATGAAGCTCATCGCGTTGAAAAATCTGTTTATAATAATATTCTGGATAAGAAAAGAGCCTATTATGACCAGAAATATCAATTGATTAATCAGATTACCAGTATTCTTCTAAAACGGGATACAAAATACGCTGATCATCCTTCTATAATATGGGCAGGAAAAATAAATCTAGCATACCCTGACATTGAAAAGAATTTTGTAAACACGTACTCATCTGAATCAGGTGTTAATGATGATTTTATAAAAATCAATCCTGAAGATTATTTCTTTACGCGAAGAAGTTGTCGTGTGTGGAGTAAACAGCAGCCCTCAAAAGAAGAATTAGAGGCTGTCTCAGAAAGACTTATCAGTATTGGCATACATGCTCCCAACAGTGGAAACAGACAGCCATGGAAGTTTGCCGTTCTCATTGATAAGGATGAGAAGGAAGTCCTTAAAGGGTTAAAAGAGAGACACTGCTACTCAGCTCCACTTTTAATCTTTGTGGGTGTTGATAAGAGGTTGTACAAACCTGCAGAGCATCTTGAAAACTGTCTTTATATTGATGCTGCGGCTGCTGCTACTCAAATGATTATTGCTGCACATATGCTGGGCTATGGTACTTGTTGGAATCATCTTGGTGAAGATTTAATTAACTCCAGAACTATGAATAAAGAGAGTTATGCGAAATTATGTAGATTAAAGAATATTGAGCATTACGTAACACCAGTGGCGATTATTGCTATTGGAATGCCTGAATTTATTCCGCCAGAACCTTCTCGTGTAAACCTTGATGATGTGTTGTTAAAATGAGTCAAAGAGCTCTGACAGCATTGTCTTTCTTTTTTCTTTTGGGAATAATTTCAAGATTCTTTCACGTGCCTGAGTTCCCTTTTCAGGCGTGTCATTAAGTGCCTTAATAAATAGATTCTTTGCCATTTCTACATCCGGATATTCAAGCACATAACCTGTCTCTCCAATAGCCAGAGGTATACCATTTGCACTTGAACCAACCGGGATACATTCACACATCATTGCTTCACATAAGGTATTTGGTAATCCTTCGCTTAGGCTTAACTGAGCAAATACAGTGGTAGCCGATAAAATGCGTATCAATTCTTGTTGGCTGACATAGCCTAAGATATTAACATTCTCTGCTGCTTCTGATCTGGCAACCTCAAATGGTTTATCGCGCAAACCAACCACAGTAAACTGGGTATCAGGCATCTCATTGGCAACTTTAATAAAAAAATCCAGACCTTTGCGTTTATATGTTGTTAAATCACTGCAGCCGCCAATTGTCACAATGCTTTTTTTTCGTTCAACAGTTTGATCTCTTTTCCATTTCTCAGCTGAATACCCTGTTGGAATTGTTTTAAACTTTGCCTTAATGCCGGTTACAAAATTCTTTATTCCGATTTTTTGACCTTTTCGGTCAATATAAAAGTTCATTCCCTGAATCAACGAGTCATCAACAGGGAGTATATAGTCAGCAAGGTGGTACGTCTTTTTTATTGCTTTTGTTTGTAGATTGTTTTTATAGAATGTCCCGAATTGAATTACGGGAACAGCAACAGCATCAAATCCCCCAACAATAACAACATTAGTTCTTCTCAAAAATCTGCCTAATGCAAAACAAGGAACTGTGTAAAAGTCTGCAAACCATGAAAGGTACACAGTGTATCTTCTGAGCCTAAATAGCAGAAAGAAACACAGTTTTATCAACTGAAACATTGCGCCCATCTTGTTGCTGCCAGTTTTGAATAAGTAGAAATCAACAGAATAGGATTCCGAAAGGATATTTATATCTTCCTTAACAAAGGAACTATATACTTTACTAATAAGAAGAATATTCTTTTTAGATGACATTGTTTTTTTTACAAATATATGAATCTAATGGTTCCTGGAAGTCTTGATGATGAAATGTTTCCTTACTCAATAATAATCTGTATCAGATTATAATATATCTTTGTTTTTTACCTTTAAACAAAGATGGGAACAATACGTAAGCAGTCCATAATTGGTACCATTGTCATATATTTTGGAGTAATAATTGGCTTCATAAATACCGGTATATTGTTGCCAAAATTGTTTTCTACCTCAGAAATCGGGTTAATTAATGTTTTGGTGGCTTATGCAACAATCTTTGCTCAATTTGCCTCATTGGGGTTTAATAATGCTACAACCCGTTTATTTCCATATTTCCGGGAAAAAGAGTCTAAGCATAATGGCTTTCTGGGCCTTGGTTTTGGTGTAATAACTGTGGGGTATATTGTCTGTCTTATTGTTTTCTTTGGCCTTCATCATATTTTTATTGAGAATGGTGCGGAGAAATCGCCTCTGTTCCGGGAAAACATAAATCTGATTGTACCTCTGTATGCTTTTATTCTT
>PKSY01000325.1 GCA_002869405.1 Marinilabiliales bacterium | reverse complement strand
CCATGGTTCCCATATGTGCCGGTATTTTTGCTGTTCTTGGGTTCTTTACTTTACGGAAATCGGTGCATTTTTATATCCTGACACTTCTTACTACCACAATTCTTTTTCTGATTGTTGGTGTGATGGGTTACGGCTGGTATATCATGGAGATTGCAGCATTGTTTTTTGCTATGGGAATCTTCAGCGGTATGGCCAAGGGGGATTCTCCAAACCAGATTACCAAACTTTTCCTTGAAGGATCAAAGGATATACTCTCTGCAGCTCTCATTGTTGGTCTTGCCGGTGGTATTGTAGTGATTCTGGAAGACGGGAAAATAATTGATACTCTCCTGCACTCCATGGCGCAGTCGATGCAGGATGTGGGCCAGATAGGTGCGGTAGGGCTGATGTATGTCATTCAAACTGTAATCAATATCGCAATACCCAGCGGCTCCGCCAAAGCAGCGATTACAATGCCTATTATGGCTCCTTTCAGCGACCTGATCGGACTGTCGCGTCAGGCAACTGTGGTCGCTTTCCAGATGGGCGATGGATTCACAAATATGATTACCCCAACCTCCGGTGTACTGATGGGTGTGCTCGGCGTTGCGAAAATACCTTATGAGAAGTGGGTGCGCTGGATCGCTGTTTTTATGGCTATCCTTATTGTTCTGGGATTCCTGATCCTGATACCTACGGTAACTATGAACCTGAACGGATTCTAATAAATTTTCCCGACAGGATAAACCATATATTTTGGATCTCCCCATGGGGTTTGATGATAAAACCAGTTCATCACACCCCATTGGTTTTTTAACCATTCCGGGTTCTCTTCAACTCTTTTGTCAAATGCTGCTTTAATATCCGGGTTCTCCTCAAGCATTTTTTTCGCCATAGGTTCCATAACATAAGTCTCGGAGTACTCTTTCTGCTCAAAAACAGGATTAAAGAATCCCCATGACAGATAAGAGTCAGAAGCCCGTGGTTCCAGAATATGGGCTATGGCACGGGCAGCCTGTTGGTTTGTATGAATGAGAATACTTCCTGCAGGATAAACCCTGTTCTCAGTCATATCCTCCATGTCGTACTGCTGCAGGCGCATGTGATTTTCATAGGGTCTGTTGCTCCATCGCGGATTGCTGAAACGATAGCTTTCCACTGTATACTCAGTATCTTCCCTGATGACATTATAATCTATTCCATGTGCTTTTATTCGGTCAATAACCTCTGTCCATTCCACAGGAATGATGTATGCTTTAGGCAAATTTACCGTCTCTGAAATTACCGGTTTGTCAAACATGGGAAGTGTAAATGTTGCGGGCTTTGTGCTGTCGTATTTATACCAGACCCCGTTTGTGATATCACTTTCAAACATTTCATACTCTACGCCGAGGAATTCAACCATAACGCTGTCAGACATATCTGTATCAAACTTAACCGGCAAAGGATGTCTGGCAATATCACCGGAAATGCAGAATTCATCTGCCTTTTGGATTGCCTCTGTAAGGATATTTTTTTCCTTTTGCAGGATTTTCATGGTTTCAAGTACCATGTGGTAAGTGGATTCAACTCTGGGTTTGTAAGGTTTCAGCATATGAGTTTCAATAAGCAGTCCGGGTCGATTCCGAATTGCTGTATAGCCCTGTGAAAGCATCGGTGGTGAAGCATGGCTGTACAGACCGCTTTTTGGATTGTGCCACTGCCGGAAGCTTACATATCTGAAAACGGGGAAATTAAGGTCAAACATCTGTTTGGTAATCTCAGGTTCATATGCGTTATTTACCCATTCAGTGATGTGTGGATCCATATTGCCGAAAGTTTCAAGGGCATAGGTGATCACATATTGGTAATCAGCGCCATCGGTGGTATGGCAGTCGATGAAAAACTCCGGAAGCCAATTATTGTACAACTTCAGCCAATCCTGCATCTCCGGAGCATCAGCCTTGAGAAAATCCCTGTTAAGGTTGTAATTCTGCGCCGTAACTCTCCAGCCCATCTCCTTTGGTCCATTCTGATTTATGCGATTATACGGACCGAAACGCTCATGGCCGTCAACATTAAAAACAGGAATAACCATTAGAGAAACATCATCCAGTAAATGCTCCTCTTCACCATAGATGGCAAAATCGCGCAGCAACATCAGCATCGCATCTTTACCTTCCGACTCTCCGGGATGGATGCAGCACTGAACCAGCAAAATAATCCTGCCTTGATTACGAATTTCCCCGGGAGAGCTCAGCCCGTCCTTATCGAGAATTACCAATGGTAAATCACGACCCTGCGGACTTACACCGAAAGTGGTATAGGTAACCATATTGCTGCCCGTGTCAAGGCGTTTGCAGTAATCGATGGTCTCGTCATATCGCGGTGTTTCAAGATAGTCTGAGGCTTCGTAATACGTTATCCATTGATTTTGGGCAGTCAGTGCAATGTAAGCCGACAGAAATGTCAGCAGTATCAGTGCTTTTTTCATAGCTAAAAAATTGTCCTTACAAAGTTAATTACCAAGAGCTGAAAACAAAACGCTCTTTTCTTAAATTTGTAACATGTTTAGTAAAGAAGAGGAAAAGAATTTACGCGTGGAATTCTGGAATAAGTTTGGTGCTTTTTCGCAGGAGAGGGGTCGCAGGCGAAAGTGGATGATGCAGGATACCGGAATAAAGGCCGTTAATCTGAAATTTGATATTGATCGTGACAGTGCCTCGGTAGGTGTTGATATTGTGAGTAAAGATCTGGAGCGACGTGTTTATTATTATGAGAAATTTGAAAGCCTGAAAGTTATGATCGCTGAAGCTCTGGGCGAGGATGTGATCTGGGATCTGGAATATCCTGTGGTACCCGGAAAGGATATTGCGCGTATCTACACTGTACTCCCTGATGTGGACATCTACCGGAAAGAGACCTGGGAGAAAACATGGAATTTTTTCTATGAAAAAATGAGTGCACTGGAAGATTTATATATCGAGTTTAAGGATTTTATCCGACAGAGCGCAGATTACGGAACCAACTAACAGAACTATATTTCCGGATTTTGGTTATCTCCTTTATGGAAAATGAAAAGAAGCGCTATTTTTGGGATGAGCGGTATGCTTCGGAGGAGTATATTTATGGTACCGAACCCAATAAATTTTTTGCCGGATGTATAGCTGAGTATACTCCCGGAAAGATTCTATTCCCTGCTGAAGGCGAGGGGAGAAATGCGGTTTATGCTGCCAAACATGGATGGGAAGTTACTGCTTTTGACCTGAGTATCGAAGGAAAGAGGAAAGCTGAGCGGTTGGCACAAAGCGAAAATGTATCAATAGATTATCTGCATGGCGGATTTGAAGATATGCCTTTTCCCCCGGCAAGTTTTGATTGTGTGGTGCTCATTTACGCCCATTTCCCCAAACACCGTGAGCTGTATCATAAAATGGTTTCTGAGTGGCTGAAGCCCGGAGGTGTATTGATTTTGGAAGGATTTGAAAAGGCTCAGAAAAACCGATCAACAGGTGGCCCCGGGAATTCTGCAATGCTCTTTTCCAGGGAAGAGATGAAGATTGATTTCCAATCACTATCTAAATTAACAATAGAAGAAAAGCTCATTACACTTGATGAAGGTGAACTACATGTTGGTGTTGCGTCGGTGATCCGGGTATTGGGTATAAAATAGCATTTTTGTTAATGTAGAAACGCTCATTATTTGTGCAGCTCAATTGATATATTTGTCGACCATAATCGACAGATATAACTATTTTTGTCGACTATAATCGACAAATGTATGGTTAAATAAAAATCTCCGGCTCTT
>PKSY01000096.1 GCA_002869405.1 Marinilabiliales bacterium | reverse complement strand
CGCATATACTCAAAGCCGGCCATCCAGCCAAAGGCAATAATTACGAGAACAAATGCACCGACTTTTTGTGCCGGTTTTGGCATTTTGAAAAGCGTACCAAACCCCAGTACAAAGAGTAAAATGGAAGAAACAATCAACACAGTCATCCAGATGGAACCGTCGCGGTTGAAATGGAAAAGGTTTTCAAAAGCTTCGGCAGAGATAACCTGCGTATAATAAATTGCTGAAAGTACCAGCACCAGCATAGGGTAGTACATCCATTTTGCACAGTATGCAAGAATTTTTCTGCGTTCTTCTTCATCTTTGCGGAAAGCTCCGGTTACCAGTCCGAAAACACCGGCAAAAATCAGCGCAATACAGGTTCTGAAAATCAGTGAAGGCAGGTAGGAAGGGTTAAAGAATCCGAGCCAGAAGTTGCCGGTTTCCATCCATCTTCCCGGTGTGAGCATGAAACCAAGGATTCCATTAATGATAAAGAGGCTGAGCCATGCAAAGATAAAATAGAGCCAACCGAGGATCATATGATTTCGCGGGTTCATCTTATCAAATCTGTAGTGATAAATAAGCAGGGCCACAATTTCACCGATAAAGAAGACCCATTCGATTGCCCATCCAAAAACGAAGTTGTGAATAAGCATTGATGTTGCTGCGGGGTTTACAAGGCCGATGATAAACCAGATACCAACGCCGGAGACGCCTCCGAATACCATGGTAAGAAGTACAAAGAACCATGTGTGTGCTTTGACATATGCGAGCAGTCCCTTGTCGTTATCACGATGAGCTTTTCTTTCTGTGAGCACTAAAAACAGTCCGCCCCCAACAGCGAGATGGGAGATAACCACGTGCGCTATGGCGATGATCGCAATCAATAGTCCACCGCCTGTTGTGGGTAATAGCCATATAGGATAGTTCATGATTTACTGGTTTTGAGGTTTAACAATCAGACGGATCATATACCAGAGGATCAGCAAGCCGGCCACAAAGGTTATGAGGAAAGCTATGAATGGGGAAATTTCCGGTGCTACGGTAAGGTCTCCGGGGTGGAAGATACCATCGAGGTATGCGATACGGATAAGTTCACGCATAATAGCCATAATAACTATGATCACAAAAGCCATAATTACAGAGCTCCAGAGTTTTTTTCGCATTGCTGCGAGTATCATTGTGATAGCCAAAAGCCATGAGATACCCATGAGTACTGTATGAAACAGGCTTTTCCCCATAAACAGCATCCATATATCACGGGGTTGTGAGAGCCAGAACCATGTACCGATAGCTACCTGAACCATTGTTCCCCAGGCAAATATTTTCAGTCCCGATTTCAGGTCTGCCTGGCGCTCTTCATCGCTCATTTTTTTGCTGAAATGAGCCCAGAGAGCCTTTCCAAGGCCGGCAATACTTACTGCGGCAACCATAAAGTGCAGGAATCTGGGAATTAATGTTGGTTCAGAGAGGTTTAGGTTGGAGCCTTTCATATTTGTGAAGTATACACTCCAGCGCTCAGGAGTGATGCTGAGTGTACTGTTATTCACCCACATAAAACCAATATAGAGCATAAAAGCTGTGGAGATAAACAGTGCTGTTTTGGAAAGCACAGGGCGTTTATCCATCTGTTTTACAAAGATATATGCCGCATAATAGGCAAATATCAGTATTGGAATAATTAATATCCATGGTAAAGCCATCACTACAGAGCTGCTATAAAACAGATGCCCGTACAAAACCTGTACGAAGAGCAATGGAGGTACACCAAGGTTAATGGTCAGGGCGATAAGCAGAGGAATATTATTCCCGGCTTTCAAAGTCTTTTTTCCGCGAATGGTTTCCCATACAGCGATCAGGCTGCCTCCCACAATGAAGTTCATCAGAATCAGGTGAAGCACAAAGGTGAGGATTAACAGCACCTCAAACCATCCCCAGCCCACGGGGATATGGTCCGCTTGCGGAATGAATGTATCTGTCATATTAATTTGGTTATAGTTTGAACTTTGTCAGTTAGTTCTTCCTAACAAATATAACCATTTCCCAATGGATATTATTTCTAAAATGTTTATTTAGAGGTATTATAAATTGGAAAAATCAGAATACAAGTGTAAAAACTGCACCCCCGTCAGCCTTGTTTTTCACAGTAATTGTTCCCTTATGGAGAAACATGATTTGGCGGCTAAGGCTTAACCCAATTCCGGAACCTTCTTTTTTTGTGGTATAAAAAGGCATAAAGATTTTGTCCAGCAAATCTTCGGGTACACCGTGGCCGTTGTCATCAATCTCAATACAAATTCTGTTGTTAAGGCTTCGGAATGCCTTTAGATAAATTTTGGGATTTGGTGTTTCATGAAGTGCCTCGGCGCTGTTTTTCAGCATATTTAGTAAAACCTGTTCCATCAGGTTAATATCGGCAGTGATATTGAGGTCGTCAGGGAAAACACCACTTTTTATCTCTATTCCTGCAGCAGAAGGTAATGCTGATGCCGTGGCGATGCTGCTTTCAAAAAGCGTATTGATTTTAAAATGCCGGAAATCAGGTTTTGGTATACGTGTAAGACGACGGTAATTTTTCACAAAGTTCAGCAATCCGTCGCTGCGTCGGTTTATGGTTTCAATGGCAAGATGAAGTTCTTCAATATCGTTTTTATCTTCAATATGGATTATATCACTGTCGTTGGTTTTCAGAACTTCGGCAATGGTGCTGCTCAGACTGCTGATTGGGGTCATGGAATTCATGATTTCATGAGTAAGCACACGAATCATTTTCTGCCATGCCTCGACCTCTTTTTCTTCCAGCTCAGCATGAATATTTTGCAGGGAGACAATTTTAATGACATCGCCACTCAATCTTATGGATGTAGCACTAAGTGAAATCTGTAATAATTCGGCACCATTATATAATTTTATCAACTGACGTTCGCCGGGATTCAGTTGTGAAATGATTTCCGGGAGGTCGCTTTTTACCTCTTCCAAATCCTGTATATTTCGAATCAGGTTTCTTCCCAAAAGCAAACGTGCAGACTGGTTACAGGTATCTACGTCGCCGTTTTCCTTCAATGCAATGATACCGATATTAACGTGTTGCATTACGGTTTGCAGGTATTGGTAGTGTTCCTGTTTCTCGGCGCGGTATTTTTTTAGTTCCTGAAGCACTTTGTTAAATGTTGCGTGCAGTTCATTAAAACTGCCCCCGAGTGCTGTTTGAGAATACCCTGAGGTATAGTCGGAATTTCTGATATTTTCCAGAAATGAGGCAATGCTTCTGTTGGTTTTATCGATGTAACGGATGAGTTCAAATACCTGAAAACAGGCAATTACACCAAGAATGACTGCAGTAATGACAAGGTCTGAGTCTACTGTCAGCCAAGTGATAAGCATCATGGTTATCAGCAGCAGGAATATCCTTGCAAAGACGTTTATGCGAAAATTTTTATAAACCATATTTTTCAATTCTACGGTATAACGATGCCCTTGTCAGGCCTAATTCTTTTGCAGCTTTGGTGATGTTACCATTGTTGTTGTCGAGTGCTTCCCTGATGAGGTTTTTTTCCTGATCGTGAAGGTTTCCGTTTTCCGTTTTCTTTTTGGTTTTGGCGGATCCTCCTGGGAAGAAAGCAGCAGCATCCATAATGATATCCTCGCTGAGAATAATGGCTCTTTCAACGGCATGCTGCAGTTCTCTGACATTTCCGGGCCAGTCGTGGGCTTTAAGCCTGTTGAGAGTAGCCTGGCTTACGCGTTTTTTTTCAAGGCGGTATTTGCGGCAATATTGTTCAATGAAATGATTTGCCAGTTCCGGAATATCTTCCTGTCGTTCCCGTAGTGGCGGAACATGAATCTCAACAGTATTAATACGATACATCAGGTCCTGGCGGAATTTATTTTCCTCAACCATTTCATACAGCGGCATATTTGTGGCACATATCAGGCGCACATCGATTGGAGTCTCTTTGTTTGACCCGAGCCTGACAACTTTTCTGCTCTGCAGCACAGTAAGAAGTTTGGATTGCAGTTGAAGAGAGAGGTTTCCGATTTCATCGAGGAAGATAGTTCCTTTTTTTGCAGCCTCAAACCGTCCTGCTCTGTCCTGACGGGCATCAGTAAATGCACCTTTAACATAACCAAACAGCTCGCTTTCAAAAAGCGATTCAGAAATAGCACCCAGATCAACCGGAACAAAGATTTCATCTTTTCGGGAAGACAAGGCATGCACAGCTCTGGCGACAAGCTCTTTGCCTGTTCCGTTCTCGCCAAGTACAAGCACATTGGCATCTGTGGCAGCTACTTTTCGGATCAGGTTAATAACTTCAATCATGCGGTCGGATTTCCCGATAAGGCGGTTCACTTCATCATTATTCTCGTCGATAAGCAACTGTTTTTGAGCCCGGCAGGTCTCCATCTCCTGTTTGGTGTTACGAACTTCAAGATTGTTAATGATTTCCGTGATAAGTTTTTCATTATCCCAGGGTTTCAGGATAAAATTTGTAGCACCTTGTTTAATACCCTGTATGGCAAGATCGATATCGCCATATCCTGTAATAAAGATTACAACTGCTGCGGGGTCATGTTTTAGAATAACATCCAGCCAGTGGAAACCCTCCTGCCCGGTTGTGGCTCCCGGCTTAAAATTCATATCCAGAAGAATCACATCAAAATCATGTTCCTGTATTATTTCAGGAATTCGCTCCGGGTTTGCTTCTGTATGAATATCTGTGAAATGATTTCTCAAAAACATCTTTGCGGCCAGCAAAATGTCCTTTTCGTCATCAACAATTAGTATTCGTGCATTGGTTTTCAACGTTGCCGGTATTTAGTCCTACGAAGATACAAAATTATTCTAATTTTCAATGTATATCGTAGTGTCCGTTTTCGGACGTTCGGTGTGAACGCTATCGAACACTTTTGTAAATCCCTCAAGTCAATACTTTTTATAGTACACTGTATTTAAGATAGTTACAAACAATGGCATGGTTGTGGATTAATAGGAGGAAAACAGCAAGAAATGGATCGAATAATCGAAAAAAAACAATGGCCAATTAAGAGAGTTTTACTTTTTATATTTTTAGTGTTGGCAGTAATGGTTGTATTGTATCTTTTGATTTTTCAATCAAAAACCTCAAAGATTTCCATTGATAAGAATGCCGTTCAGATTACAGAGGTTAAGCGTACCGGATTTCAGGAGTATATACCTGTTGATGGAGTAGTGCTTCCAAGAACAACAATTTTCTTAAATGCCGTGATGGGAGGTACTGTAAAAAAGATATTTGTGGAAGATGGTGAAATGCTTTCAATGGGCGATACTATTGTAAAACTTGACAATGCCTCTATGGAACTTAGTTTTATGGAGCAAGAGACACGAATTTTTGAGGCCATAAATAATTTGGAGAATACTCAGATTAATCTTGAAAAGAATACGCTGCTTCGGCAACAGGAGATTATAAATATAAAATATAGAATTGATCAGACCACAAAGAATTTCAATCGCATGAAATATCTGTATCAGGATAGTCTGATTTCGCAAGTGGAATATGAAGATGCCGAGCGTGATTACCGTATGAATTTGGAGCAATTAAAAATTTCGCTCGAATTAAAGCGTGTCGATAGCCTCAGTACTTTTAAACGTACAGCACAGAATAATGCAACTATGGGCAGGTTAAAGGGAAATCTGGAATTGTTGCGCCAGAGTTATGATAACCTGTATATCAAAGCACCGGCAGGTGGTATTTTAAGTTCTTTCAATCTACAGTCGGGACAAACCATGTCACAGGGGGAGCATATCGGTCAGATTGATGTACCTTCTGATGGATTTATGGTGCGTGCAGATATCGATGAACGTTATCTTAGTCGCATAACTGTAGGTCTTGAGGCCACTTTTGAGTATGAGAATCAGCAATATATAATGGAAGTACGTAAAATATATTCTGATGTCACTAACCGTACGTTTCAGGTTGATCTATACTTCCGGAACCAGGCACCTGAATATCTTAAGCGTGGCCAGACGCTGCGTATGCGCATCAATTTCTCCGGTGCTGATGATGCTCTCATTATTAAACGTGGAAATTTCTACCAGGAAACCGGTGGTCAATGGATTTATGTGTTGGATCAGAGCGGAGATTTTGCAGTGAAACGAAATATCAGACTGGGAAGACAGAATATCCGTGAATATGAGATCCTTGATGGGCTGGAAATGGGTGAAAAAGTGATTATCTCCGGCTATCAGAATCTTTTTGACAGAGACAAAATAATATTTAAAAATAATTAATCATAAAACTAAATCCATGCTAAGATTAGAAAATATCGCAAAAGTATTTCGTACCGACGAGGTAGAAACTACAGCACTTAATAATGTGACATTTGAAGTTAAAAACGGTGAATTTGTTGCCATAATGGGGCCTTCGGGATGTGGAAAATCTACCCTGTTAAATATTGTAGGATTGCTTGATAACCCAACTTCAGGGATGATCTATTTTAATAATACATTAGTTTCCGGATATACTGAGCGTAAACGCGCTGAAATGAGAAAGAAAAATATCGGGTTCGTGTTTCAGAATTTTAACCTCATCGAAGAACTAACGGTTTTTGAAAACGTAGAACTTCCGCTTATATATCTTGGAGTCCCTGTTAAAGAGCGTAAACCTCTGGTAAATGAGGTGCTCGACAGGATGCAAATAGCACACCGTGCCAAGCACTTCCCGCTTCAGTTATCGGGAGGTCAACAGCAGCGTGTGGCAGTAGCAAGGGCTGTGGTTTCGAATCCAACACTTATACTGGCAGATGAGCCGACAGGTAACCTGGATTCTTCCAATGGAAAAGAGGTTATGGAAATGCTGGATGAGTTAAATAATAATGGTACAACTATTATCATGGTGACTCACTCGCGCCACGATGCAGGATATGCGAATCGTGTAATTCGACTTTTTGACGGTGAAATTATCACAGAAAATCTTCAAACAGAAAAATTCCTTTAATCCTGAAAATATCTCAGCCATGAAAAAATTTATTTTTCTTTTAACTACCACAATTATGTTGTCTGCAGCAGGTTATGCAAAGACTACAGAGCCGCCTCAAAATGATCAGGATAATCCTGTGGAGCATACAATTAATGATGAAGGAAATCACGTGCTTTTTTCTCAGGAAAAAGCATTGGATCTGGGGTGCACATTGCCGATTATTCCACCTATAGTGATGGAATGGGAAGTTGGCGGTCCTATATTCTACATTGATTATACGATTCGGTTTAAATCTACCGAGGACGGAACGAAAATGGTCATTACATGCGACCTAATTAAAAAGCTTTAAAGATTAATATTATGTTTCAGAGTTTCTTCAAAACGAGTATCAGAAGCCTTTTACGACACAAAGGGTATACTATAATAAATATTTTGGGCCTTACTTCTGGGGTGGCCGCATTTCTGATCATCTGCCTTTACATTCAGTGGGAAAGGAGTTATGATAATATAGTTCCTGACCGCGAAAATACTTATAGATTGGTGCAGGTTCAGCAGGCTGAAGGCGTTGGTGAGCAGCATGTGGCCGTTACTTCATATGCCCTGGCTCCGTTATTGGAAAATTCTCTCCCCGGCCTTATCGATATATGTCGAATTTTGCCCATGTGGGATCGGTTTTACGTTATTGGGGATCAACAGTATGAGATTTCTAATCCCTGCTATGCAGATCCTTCACTATTTACAATGATGGGAGGTGAGATATTATATGGTGAGTCCGAAAGCATATTGAATGATCCTTCTGATTTGTTGCTCAGTGAGTCAGAAGCCACCAGCCTTTTTGGTTCACCTGAAGAGGCGCTTAATAAATTGGTTGAGAAGGGTGGTGACTCATATGTGGTAAAAGCCGTGTTTAAAGATATCCCACCGAATACACATTTTGAAATGGATGCTATTTTTAGCTTTCAAAAGGCTGATAATCTTTATCCATGGCTCAATTCAATTACAAATAATACCTTAACAACGTATATACAAATGGAACCGGGGACAGACCCTGAAGCTTTTGGTGATGTATATATGCAATTGGCGATAACTTATCTGGAAGAGGCTGGTCGTACGGACATTGAACGTGATGATATTAATCGAATGTACCTCCAGTCTGTTGCTGATATTCACCTCAGATCGACCCATCTCAAATTTCAAAACAACCATAACCCCGGGAACTATAAGATTGTTTTTGTTTTTATTTTGGTAGCAGGATTCATTATTCTTATTGCCTGCATAAATTTTATAAATATTACTATTGCCCAAAGTGTAAAAAAAGCCCGTGAGGTTGGTGTGCGCAAAACCCTTGGCGCCTCCAGAAAAAGTCTGATTGCTCAATTTTTTGGAGAGGCTTTTTTCCTTTCATTGATTTCAGTAATTCTGGCTGTTGCCTTAGTAGAGCTATTTCTGCCCGGGTTTAACAGGATTATGAATCTGGACCTTTATGTTGATATCGTACATAATCCGTTATTCAATAGATATCTTTTGCTGATTATCATCGGCATCAGTATTATTGCCGGATTGTATCCAGCCTTGTTCCTTTCGCGTTTTGATCCTGTACAAACACTTAAAGGAAGTTCTGAGCAGATTGTAGGATCAGGAAATATACTTCAGAAGATTCTTGTTATCACGCAGTTTACGGTTTCAGTGGTGCTGATCCTCAGTGTCATGATTGTAAAATCCCAAACACATTACGTGATGACTAAGGACTTGGGTATGAATATGGATTATGTGATTCGTGTTCCAATGAAAAGCCATAATAATAAACTGGATGTCGATCTTTTTAAGAATGCCATTCTGAAAAACCCCGATATTTTGGCTGCGGCTTCCGCTTCCAACATCAACGGTGTTAGTGGGACCCAGTCAACTGTTCATGTGGTTGATTCTTCTTCTACTGAAGTACAAACCCGTATGGGCTACATTGATTATGGATTTTTTAAATTAATGGAAATTCCCCTTGTGACCGGACGCTATTTTGATGAGTCTTACGGAACAGATGACGCAGAGGCGGTAATTATTAACCGGGCAATGATGGAATATCTGGAGTGGGATAATCCTCTGGGAAAGCAATTCGAACCTTTTTACCGAGACTCTGTGAACCGAAGGGTTGTTGGCGTGATTGAAGATTATAATTATTACAGCCTACACTGGAATATAGAACCTGCTGCCTGGCGCATCAATGATGAGAGCTATAATATGTTAGGAATACGCGTACAGCCAGAAACAATGGAATCTTCACTTGCTTTTATCGAAGATCAATGGGATGAATTATTTCCAAAAGCGAATTTTGAATATGAATTTGCCACCGATGCAGCACGCAATCAGTATGATGACCTTAAACGCACAGACCAGGTGTTTGGCTGGTTTAGCATCTTGTCAATAGTAATCTCTATTTTGGGGCTGTGGGGCGTGAGCTCTTTAAATATCGACCGAAGGGTGAAAGAGATTGGTGTTAGAAAAGTGCTTGGAGGCAGTGTAAATCAAATTATGTTCCTGCTGCAAAAGGATTTTTTGAAACTTGTAGCTTTAGCAGCCTTTATTGCTATGCCTATTGGTTGGTATCTCATGCACAATTTATTATCTCAGTTTGCTTTCAGAATAAAAATAAATGTTTGGTATTTCCTGGGGGCTATAATAACGGCTCTTATTGTGGCCTCACTTACTATTGGTGTAAAAGCATTCCGTGCAGCACAAAGCAATCCTGTGGAGGCACTAAAATATGAATAGCGACACTTTTAAAGTGAGTTTTTAAATGGTTGATTGATGAAGTATGGTCTCCGGGGTGTGGGTTTTCCTGCACCCCGGACCTTTTTATTCGTTATCAAGGCGATGAATGGCATATGCATAAGCTCCGATAGAGACAGCTTCTGCTGTACCAAGCCTGCTTACACCAACACCAATTCGTTTAACCGGGTCGTAGGAAATTTTCTTATCAGTAAAAGGAACAGTAATCTCACGGGCATCACCATTGAGAAACTTTTCAAGCTCCTCCGGATTTTCAAGGTTATAGGCTTTTATCTCCATTCTGTCGAGTAATTCTCCGGAAGGAGTTTTAAAACTGTTATTCATTTCATCCACGAGGTGTTGCAGAAAAACAGGATGAGCACCGGATAATCCGCCACCAATCACCACCAGTCCGTCAATGAGAGAAACAGCATCTGCCAGTGCACTGCCTGCTACCTCAGCCATTTCATGAAAGGCCTTTATGGCAGCATCTCTGTTACCTTGCTTTTCGCCCTGCGCAATGTGGAATATATCCCTGGGCTCAGGGCAATCCATAGCAGAAATACCTGTTTCACGAATAAAAACATTTTTCACTCCCCTGATACTAACACTCTCCTCAACAGAGTATTGTGAATACAACTTGTTTCGAAGTCTGTTTATCTCACCTGAGGCACTGTTGTCGCCGGGAAGCAGGTCGCCGTAAGAAACAATACCACCGCCGAACCCGGTACCGAAGGTGGCACCGAAAAGGTTGTTAAAATGCTTGGGGCTATTGTGTTTTTCCAGCAATGTATTTATTTCAGGAAGTAGTCCGTCAATGGCTTCACCATAGGTAAAAAGGTCACCATCGTTGCGAATAAACACAGGGATTTCAAAAACAGATTCCAGCATGGGTCCCAGGGCAACACCACCACGAAACGTGGGAAGGTTTGCAAGGTCTCCGATTATTCCGGCCTCATATTCTGCAGGTCCGGGGAAACAGAAACTGATGGCAGAAGCTTCGCTGCTGAGATGTTTCGATACCTCTTCAAACCCTTTGATGATTGTTTTCAGCACTTTTTCCAAAGTATCCTGCCCGGCAGGGAGAATAATGGCGTCCACAATTTCTTTTCCACCCTGAATGGCTGAGAATACAAAGTTTGTCCCTCCCGCATCCAGCGTCATCACTATGCGCTTATCATTGTTGAGATTCATGTTTGATGTCGTAATTTCTTGATATGGTTATTTTACGTCGACTAAAATAGGAAAAAATCGGCTCACAGGCTTAATGTGCTTCGAGCCATGTTGTACCGGTCGCCATCTCCACATCCAATGGCAAACCGATATCCATTGCTTCGGTCATGTTTTTCGTCACCAGCTCCTTTATCACTTCAAGCTCGGGTTTATATACATCAAACACGAGTTCATCATGCACCTGAAGAATCATTTTGCTTTTAAGATTTTTCTCTTTCATCTCCTTATGGATACGGATCATGGCAATTTTTATCATATCCGCAGAAGAGCCCTGAATGGGTGCGTTGATGGCATTTCGTTCGGCAAACCCGCGCACTACGGCATTACCTGAATGAATGTCTTTAAGGTATCTCCGCCGTTTCATGATGGTCTCCACATAACCACGTTCTTTTGCCAGTTTAACCTGGTCTTCCATATATTTTTTGATGCCGGGATATTTTTCAAAATACTGATTAATAATTTCAGCAGCCTCCTTACGGGGAATATTAAGCCGCTCGGAAAGCCCGAATGCTGAAATCCCATAGACGATGCCAAAATTTACAGTTTTAGCATTCCTACGCATCTCTTTGGTAACATCATCATGTTCAACACCAAATATTCTTGCGGCAGTAGCGGTGTGAATATCAAAGTTATTTTTAAAGGCATCGCACATTGCTTCATCCTTACTGAGTGCAGCGATGATGCGCAGTTCAATCTGTGAATAATCGGCTGCCAGCAGCGTGTGTTCTTCATCTCCGGGTACAAAAGCCTTTCGTATTTCCCTGCCTCGTTCTGTACGGATGGGAATATTCTGAAGGTTTGGATTATTGGAACTCAGCCTTCCTGTTGCAGCAACAGCCTGATTGTAATTGGTATGGATGCGCCCGGTACGTGGATTTACCAGCGCCGGTAAGGCATCTACGTAAGTGGATTTTAACTTTGTAAGGGAGCGGTACTCCAGAATCTTTTCCACAATCGGGTGTTTATTGACAAGCTTTGCCAACACATCCTCAGAAGTGCTGTACTGCTTTGTTTTTGTACGCTTGGGTTTGTCTGTAATCTTAAGTCTTTCAAACAGAATTACACCCAGTTGTTTCGGGGAAGCAATATTAAATTCTGCACCTGCAAGGGAATATATTTCTTTCTCTATCTCTCTGATGCTTACTGCCAGTTCATGAGAAAACGCTTTCATGTTTTCGATATCCAGCTTTACACCTGTGGCTTCCATTTCTGCAAGCACAGGAACCAGAGGCATCTCTATTTCACGGAAAAGATCTTCAACTCCATCCTCTTTCAGCCGTGGAGCAAAAACCTCCTGAAGCTGAAGTGTAATATCTGCATCTTCAGCACCGTATTCGGCAACCTTTTCGGGGTCGGCATTACGGATGCTTTTTTGTGTTTTGCCTTTCTTTCCAATTAAAGTCTCAATGGAAACAGGGTCGTAATTAAGGTAAGTCTGTGCCAGAAAGTCCATATTATGACGCTGATCAGGCTCAAGCAGATAATGGGCAATCATCGTGTCAAACCAAACGCCCTTAACATCAATGTCGTACCATTTGAGAACGTTGATATCATATTTAATATTCTGCCCTGTTTTCCGGATCTTTTCGTCTTCAAACAGCGGTTTCAGTGGCTCAATAAGGGCCATACATTCGTCGTAATTTTCAGGACAATA
The DNA here is from genome assembly GCA_002869405.1 of Marinilabiliales bacterium. Lineage (GTDB taxonomy): Bacteria > Bacteroidota > Bacteroidia > Bacteroidales > BM520 > BM520. The sequence goes on along the minus strand of PKSY01000096.1, from coordinate 11,048 downwards.
GAGGTACCATGCTTCATGAGGTTTTATGGAAAAAGATATGCCTGCAAGCTCTGCACGGTTGGCATCAATACTTGTGGTTTCAGTATCAAAACAGAAATGACCGGCGGCTTTAAGCTTTTCAATAACACTTAACAACTCCTCTTTTGTTGAAATACTATAATACTGATGTTTTGTGGTTTCAATGGTATTGTATTTATCTTCTATGGTCTGCACATGTTCTCCTGCGCTGCTGAATAGGTCAGTTTGTGCTGAATCGGTGGCAGTGGCAGGAGCAGGATCATTATCTCCAAAAAAGCGTTTTGCAAAAGTCTTAAACTCCAGTTCATCGAAGAGTGCTTTTAAAGCTTCCTGATCAGGGTCGGAAATGGTATACTCTTCATCATTAAAGGTTACCGGGGCATCAGTGATAATGGTAGCGAGTTCTTTTGATTTGATGGCCTGCTCACCATGTTCGGCAACTTTTTCCTGCATACGTGGGTTTTTGAGCTTATGGGCATTTTTTACCAGCTCTTCCACCGAGGGGAACTCTTCGAGCAGTTTTTTTGCGGTTTTTTCGCCCACCCCGGGTATTCCCGGAATATTATCCGAAGCATCACCCCAAAGCCCGAGGATATCCCGCACCTGATCTGTGTTTTGGACGCCAAATTTTTCACATACCTCTTTGATTCCCATCACCTCAGCCTTGTTGCCCATGCGTGCGGGTTTGTAGAGAAAAATCTTTTCCGAAACCAGCTGTGCAAAATCCTTGTCGGGAGTCATCATATAGGTTGTAAAACCCTCTTTCTCCGCCTGTTTTGCGAGCGTACCGATAAGGTCATCGGCTTCATAGCCCTCCATCTCTATCACAGGAATACGAAATCCTTCCAACAGTTTTTTGATATAAGGCAGATTGGAGATGATATCCTCCGGCATTTTCTCGCGGTTGGCTTTGTATTCAGCATACTCCTGATGCCTTAACGTCGGCGCAAATGAGTCGAAAGCTACACCTATATGTGTTGGGTTTTCATTTTTCAGAATATCATATAACGAGTTTGTAAAACCCATTACTGCCGAGGTATTGAATCCTTTGGATGTGATTCGCGGGTTTTTGCTCAATGCAAAATAGGCGCGATAAATCAACGCCATGGCATCCAGCAGGAAGAGCTTCTTTTCTTGCATTTTTTCTTTTTTGGTTGCCCAAAGATAAGGATATCATCCGGAAGCTGCGTTTTTTTATCTTTGTATGTAACATGACAGCCTGTGCGGCGTTCAATAATCCTAAAAAATATTAAAATGAAGAGAATAACTGCTTTTTTACCTGTTCTGTTTCTTGCATTGATGTTTCTTCCGGGCCGGACTCAGGCTCAGGATACCTCCGAATATCTGGTGGAATTCACTGATAAGGACGGAGTCGAATTTAACCCTGTTGAGTATTTCGATGCCAAAGCAATAGAAAGAAGAATTCTTCAGCACATTCCACTCAATGACATTACGGATTACCCTGTTCGAGAGGATTACAGCCTTATGGTAGCCTCAGAGGTTCAGGCTGTTCATGGTGTGTCACGGTGGTTTAACGCCATTGCTGTTTCTGCAACACCCCGGCAGATTGAAAAGGTGGCAAATCTTGAATGTGTAAAAAACATTATTCCATTAAACCACAATCTTATTGTATGTGAATATACAGAAGCTGCTCCATCAAAAACAAATCTTGAGATTTTGAAGCGTCAGACTGCCAGAATGGGGCTTGAGGCGTTTCGTGCGGCAGGAATCGACGGGAAAGGAGTTCGGGTAGCAGTGTTTGATGCCGGGTTCCCGAATGTGGATGAGCACCCCGCGTTTGAGCATCTCCGAAAGGATAACAGGATACTCAAGACCTATGATTTTATTAAAAAGCGTGAGTTTGTATATACAGCGAATTCGCATGGTACATCGTGTTTGAGTTGTATTGCCGGGATGTATGAAGATACTCCTGTGGGGTTGGCTACCGGAGCTGAATTTATTCTTGCCCGTACAGAAAAACAGTTTGAGCCCTATCGTGAGGAGTATGCATGGCTGGCAGCTGCAGAATGGGCAGATAAAAACGGTGCCGATATTATCAGCAGCTCGCTGGGATATACCGCAAACCGTTATTTCCGTGAGGAGATGGATGGCACCAGTGTAGTGGCACGCGCAGCAAACATGGCCGCAAGGAAAGGTATCCTGGTGGTGAATGCAATGGGTAATGACGGTGATGAATCAAGCTGGAAATATGTTGGTACACCGGCAGATGCAGACAGCGTGCTTTCCGTAGGTGGTATAGATCCATTTACTGATTATCATATAGGTTTCAGCTCTTACGGACCTGCTGCCGACGGAACCCGAAAACCCAATGTGGTGGCTTTCGGGCATGCTTTTCTTGCCAAAAAGAACGGCTACAGCGATGCCCACGGAACATCTTTTGCCACGCCGCTGGTGGCAGGCTTTGCTGCCTGTGCAAAACAAGTGTATCCTGATATTCCTGTGATGGAACTTTTTAAACGAATTGAAAACTCAGCCGACCTTTATCCCTATTTCGACTATGCGCATGGTTATGGCGTGCCGCAGGCAAAAGCACTGCTGAGCAGCGAGGATTTACAAACTAAGGCCACATTTAAGTTTCTTGAAGATGAAAATAGTGTTTCAATAAAGCTTGTTGAATCCGGACGCAGGTATGAGTATCCCAACAGTAATTACCTCTATTATCAGTATCTTGATAAAGATGGAGCAATCCTTAAATATAAAGTAATGGATGTGTACTCATCAATACCACTGACCATTAATGTGGATGATCTGGATGAAAATGTGGCTTCCGTAAAAGCTTTCTATAACGGATATGCAAGTTCAATTAATATAAACCGGTAATTTTTAAATGATGAAAAGATATATAATCCTTACCATATTTTTTAGCATACTTGGAGTTTCTGCAATCTCTCAGAATGTCCTCTTTAGTGATGATGCAGAAAATGCATATGAGATCCCCCGCAAAGGAAGAAACAGAGCTGCATTCGGACACCTTTATACCGGCTACCGTGTTGCTCCGGCATATTTTTCTTCTGAAGAAAATCAGGTGTGGAACGGGGAGTATTTTGTTGGAAGACGTGCAAAGTATGCACTTACACGCCACTATGCCATGGGCTGGGAGCTGGAATATCTGCATACAGCTGTTTCATGGGATATGCAGGTTTTAATGGGTTCAGCAGAGAAGTCTGTATCAGAGAAACACAGGTATGTTTCTCATGCATTACTTGCTTCGTACTATAACAGAATAACATTTGGAAAAGTAGGGGACAACATTGGGAAATTCCTGGATGTGGGTGTGTATGGAGCATGGAACTTTAGTAAGAAAAGTGTTGTTAGTGGTGAAGCCGGAGATGGTCAGAGCTATGAAACGACAAAGAAATCGCCCGGCTATGATGATGATTTCTTTTATGGTGTGAAAGCAAGGCTGGGCATCCACCGGATTGCTGTTACAGCAGATTACAGACTTGTAACACCGGATTTTACATCAGCTCCGTCAGTGGATATTTATATGCCGGAATTTACAGTAGGGCTTGAATTTTCACTGTATAAGCCAAAGATGTAAATGGCTGTTTTTATACCACAATAAAAACGCATTGTTTACAGATTGTTGATTTCTTCTTTATCCTTTTGCCGTAAATATTGTTTATCTTTAGGACAGGAAAGCCGTAAAAGCATTGGCATGCTTCCTATCTTATTGATAACTAGTAATAAAAACGAAAAGGCCCTCATTTATGTCAGAAAATCAAGCTAAAATTTTCGTGCTGGATACATCCGTAATCCTTTATAATCACAGTTCAATTTACAGTTTTGCAGATAATGATATTGCAATTCCCATTACCGTGTTGGAGGAACTGGATACCTTCAAAAAAGGTAGTGATATGAAGAACTTTGAAGCACGGGAGTTTATCAGGATTATTGATCGTTTATCAGAGGAATATACCCTTACCGACTGGATTCCTCTCGACCGTGATGGTGCCGGAAAGGTAAAGGTTGTGAGTGATAAAGCCACAGGATTTGACGCACAGGATGAGTTTGGTGTTTTTACTGCCGACAACCGGATTCTTAATGCTGCCATGACCGTGAGGAAAAACAACCCCGGAAGGAAAGTGGTAATGGTGACAAAAGATATCAACCTGCGTATCAAAGCCAAAGCTATCGGACTTGCGGCAGAGGATTTTGAAACCGGAAAGATTAAAGATATTGATGCCCTGTATACCGGTAAGACAGTTATTGAAAATGTTGAGGAAGAGGTTATCGACAAGGTATATGAGGAGGGATTCTGTCAGTTGGAGGATATTGGTCTTGAAGATCCGATTCCAAATCACTATTTCATCTTAAAAAACCACAGGAACTCAGCCCTTGCATTTTACAATCCATTGACACAACGGCTGGAGAAAATTATTAAACGGCCCATCCAGCGCATTACCCCGCGCAATGCAGAGCAGGTTTTTGCGCTGCACGCGATTTTAAATCCGGAAGTGAAGCTTGTTACACTGCAGGGAATTGCCGGAACGGGAAAAACCCTTTTGGCTCTTGCCGGTGCCATTGAGCAGCGTCGTCAGTTTAAACAGATTTTTCTTGCCCGACCAATTGTCCCACTTTCAAACAAAGATATAGGATATCTTCCCGGAGATGTGGAAGAGAAACTTGAACCCTATATGGAACCTCTTTACGATAATCTGAAGTTTATCCGTAATCAGTATAACGAACATGACAAAGAGTACCATAACCTCGGACAACTTCTGGAGAAGGAGAAGCTTTTGATTTCACCGCTTGCATATATCCGGGGCCGCAGCCTCTCAAACATAATCTTTATTGTGGATGAAGCACAGAACCTTACACCCCATGAGGTAAAGACTATCATCACACGTGCAGGAGAGGGAACAAAAATTATCTTCACGGGAGATGTGCGACAGATAGATACTCCATACCTGGATTCCCGAAGCAACGGACTGTCATATCTTATTGATAAAATCAACCATCATGCGATTTACGCGCATGTTTTACTGGAAAAAGGTGAGCGCTCGGAACTGGCAAATCTTGCAAATGAGCTGTTGTAAAATTCTGCCCTGACAGACAACATTGATTCAAAAAAAAGAATTAACGCTATACATCATAAATTTGTATATTTGATTCGGCACATCAGCAAGGGAGTTTATGGTGTCGAAGAATCAATATTTTTACTTTTGCACCGCATCAATAATACCATAAAGATTTATAATCAATGAAGAATACATATTTTGACCTTGTAGAGCAAAGCTTCTACTTTCCTCAGGATGGATTTGACCTGCGAAACGGAAATTTAACATTTCACGGAGTTTCGCTGAAGCATCTTATTGAAAAATATGGTACTCCTTTCAGGTTTATATACCTGCCAAAAATTGGCGACCAGATAAAGAAAGCCAGAAATCTCTTTAACAGAGCAATAAAAAACAGTGCCTACAAGGGAAAGTACAACTTTTGCTATTGTACGAAATGTAACCACTTCTATCATGTGATTAATGAGGCTATTAAACATAATGTTGACCTGGAAACATCATCTTCCTTTGATATAGATCTGATTCTGGCGCTTTATGAAAAAGGTAAAATTACCAAGGATATTCAAATCATTCATAATGGATATAAAACTGATGATTATCTGATGAAAATCATAGAGCTCCAAAATATGGGTTTCAAGAACTCTGTTATTGTTCTCGACAGTACTCACGAGTATTACAAGTTATCAAAAATAAAGACTAAGGATCCCATCAAAATTGGTATTCGAATGGCCATTAACGAAGAGGCCCAATCTGCATATTATACTTCCAGATTGGGAGTACCTCATTCAGAAATCATTAATTTCTTTAAAGAGAATATCAGGGATAATGAAAAAATGGAGCTCAAGATGCTGCACTTTTTTGTTGATTCGGGAATAAAGGACACACCCTATTACTGGGGTGAGTTTCAGAAAGCGCTGAAACTATATGTTGAACTCAAGAAGGAAAGTGTAAACCTTGACTCTTTCAATCTTGGTGGTGGTTTTCCTATTCGTAACCATTTGGGTTTCGAATACAACTATGAGTACATGATCAATGAGATTGTAATAAACATCAAAACAGCCTGCACCAATAACAATATTCCTGAGCCTGACATCTACACCGAGTTTGGAAGATACACTGTTGGTGAATCCGGTGCGATTATTTTTCAGGTGCTTGAGCAGAAGCAGCAAAACGACAATGAAACATGGTATATCGTTGATAACAGCCTGATGAATACCATTCCTGATGCCTGGTCGATACAGGAAAAGTTTATTCTACTGCCCATTAATAAGTGGAATAATGAATACGGCCGCGTAAATATCGGTGGTATCAGCTGTGATCATTCCGACTACTATAATTCAGAAGATCTTAACCAGGAAGTATTGCTGCCATTGTATGGTCCTAAAGATAAAAAGCCTCTCTATCTGGGATTTTTTCACACAGGGGCATATCAGGATTCCGTGAGCGGATATGGCGGTATAAAGCACTGTCTGATTCCTGCTCCAAAGCATGTTATTATCGACAGGGATGAACAGGGTAATATTATTGATACCGTTTACCGGGAAGAGCAATCTGTAAGCGAGATGTTTAAAATCCTGGGATACAATGAATAGATAACAGTAAAAAAAGCCCCACAGCGTAATCGTTGTGGGGCTTTTTTTATTTATGTCGTCGTATCTTATTTAACGATAAGTCTTTCGGTATGGCTCTCTTTTTCACCAATAATAGTGATGAAATAAACCCCTGCATTCAGGTCAAGATTGATTGCAGATTCTGTTTGATTTGAAGACACTTCACTGCGGAAGATCATCTCACCGGTAAGGTTAAAGATATTTACCTGAGTGAAAACGCCTTTGTTGTATTGTACTTTGAACGCTCCGTTTGATGGATTTGGGAAGATAGAGATGCTGTTGTCTACTTCATTAATACCCACAGTATTATCAATCATGATTTCAAGTTCATCAGAGAAATCACCTTCACCACAGTCGTTCATCCCGCGAACTTTCAGCATGGCAACACCTGTAAATTCGGTGTTCCATTGTGCCGTTACAGCTTCACCATCATCCTGCGGAAGCAGTACAGCAGCGTTTTCGGGTTCAATAACCCAATCATAAGCTGTAGCTTCTGCCAGGTCGTTAATCTCATAAGTACTTTCAGTAGTGTAAACCAGATCAACAGCCTGAGGTCCCTGCGGGAGATCAGCCTTTTCAGGCACATTCATTACAGATACAATAACCTCAGCTGAGACTGTTGCACACGGAGCATTTCCGCTTGCTGTCAGTGTGAGAATTACAGAACCGTTATTCATATCTTCTGCACCGAATGTATATTCAGCATTAACAATTGTCGGATCATCAAAACTTCCGTCGCCGGAGGTAGTCCACATAAGAGTGGAGTAATTATCTGCGGAAGCGAAACCTAAATTGAGCGCATCATTACTACATGCATCAAAATCTTCACCGGCATAGACTTCCGGAGCATCCACAAAGCTGATGTTAATTTCGTCTTCAGCAGTTCCGTTGCTGCCTGTAGCAGAAAGTGTCAGGGTAACCATGCCAGCTGTGATGTCATTATCTCCAGGGGTATAGATGGCATTTAGTGCGGTCTCATCATCGAAGCTTCCGTCACCATTTGTAGACCAAAGAATTTCAGTATAGTTGTATGCTGCACCTTCCAGCTGTACTGCGTTGTCGCTGCAGATTACCTGGTCTTCGCCGGCCTGGGCAATCGTTGTGGCAGCTGTAGGCAGGTAAACAAAGTCAATCCATGCACAATCTTCACCGATGGCACCGCCATTTGCATCCTTGGAATAGGTCCATTCAAAAACATATGGTCCGGGACCAATAAAGTAGCTGTATTCTGTCCATCCGCTCATGTCTCCGGTCCAGGTCATTGCCTGATTACCGTTTACGATGAAATCGAGTTTATCATTTTCTGTTTCGCAGGATGTTCTGGTCCAGAAAGATATTTGTCCGAAGGTCATGGATTCAATTTCGATTTTCAACGTTGAGTTTTGTCCATCGGTAATTACACCGGAACGGGCGCTGTATTGCCCGGCCCGTGCATTCTGATCATCAATAACCCAGTCAGCATCACCATCAAATTTCCATGCCTGTGCAGAGAAATCACCGGTTTCAAAATCATCATCCGGAGCATGTTTGCTGGTAAAGGACCATACAGGACCGTCAACAGTACCATAATCATTGGTAGCTTTAATTTGCCAGAAATATTCTGTTTCAGGATTGAGAACGACATCGCTTACAAAGGAGTTAGCTGTTGCTGCCTCGCCGTTATAAACGTTTGTTGGCGGGTTATCAGTTCCAAGGAAGAAGGTTACTTCATCAGCTTCTCCGCCGGGAGCAAATTGCCACTGGTATGTTGTCAGCAATGAGATACCTGTTTCGAGATCAGCAGGTTCCGGGTTTCCGGGAATTCCGGGAGCACCTCCAAGAACAGGAATAGTCTCAATATGAGGAATACAGTTGTATGCAGAGATCGTAAGATCAAGGTCGCACATTTCTGTAAACGGATCAAAAGTGAATGTTACTTCACCATTGGCAACAGTCTGTGAGTCGATTAACTCATCATCAAGGAACAGTGTTGCAAGGGCGCCGTTTTTATTACACTCAACAGTAAACTCATTCAGACCAATATATATCGCTTCAGGATGGTCAACGGTCATAGGCATAGGTTGATCCGTTCTGATCATAAGTGCCGGGTCACCAAAGATTGTCCAGGTATCCATCATATCATATGAGCTGGATCCGTAAGAGTCCATCATCTGCATCATACCATTAAAAGTTACGCCTCCAAAGGTGCGCTTAATGTTGTCAGGATAAACCTCAGAGAGAATGTCATTCATGGCATCCTGTCCTTCCATAGGTTCGTTCCAGTCCTGGTTAATAGTAGAAGCTACGATAGCAACCGCACCCGAAGGAGCATTATTATGCGTGGCTCTGATCCATGCTTCAGCAAAGCAGGTAGTATTTACAAAGTTACCATTAACACAGGCAACAGAAATGATGTAAGGAAGAAGATCAGTGTTTGTAAGGTTGTTAACATCACTAATATTAAAACCAGAAGTAGACCATGAGGTAGTAGAACCATGACCCACATAATTAATCAGGCTGGCGCCATTCTCAATGTCTGCAGCTACCAGTGAAGGAGTTGGATTACCGGGAGCATCATCGCCGCCCTGGCTGCCGTCGAAAAGTTCTTCTGAAACCGTATATGTATATCCTTCAAGCACCTGCTGAATGTTGCGGATGTGCTCATAGTCGTATTCATTATCATCACCGGGACCCTGATCTGATCCGATACCTATATTATGCTTATGCCAGTCGCTGCCGCTGAAAGGCGTCTTTTCATAATCAACCGTACGTGTTACCATGGTCATCACCTGATCAGTATCTTCAGCAGAAAAACGTCCGATAAAGAGTTCAGGATAGTGGTCGCTTCCGGTAATATAGGCGTAGTCGTTATCTGAGTCTCCGTTGCTGTAACTTGTCGGTACCTGAGCGGCATCACCAACAAGAAGAACATAGGTCAGCCCCTGAGTATTGTAGTAGTTGGCAATATAGTCTTTTATAGCTGAAGATGAGGCTCCGATAGTCGCTACATCAACAATCTCTGTCGGGTGACCGGTTTTTCGTCTCCAGTCTGCCAAAGGCTGCATATAGCCGGTAAAATCAGAATAACTGATAATCAGCATTTTTCCATTCTCTTCCAGCGGAGTATATTTTGCATTGTTGCCATTGATGAAGTGGCGGCGATAAATTTCCGCAAATAGGGCATCCTGTGTTTTTGGTTTCTGTGAGTCTTTAAGGATGTTCACAGCTTTTGCATCTGTAGAGAAAACCTTCACTACAACTTCTGAATAAACACGGAGCGTTTGGGTTACCGGATTATACCTGAAAGGATAAATCCATGCTGCCATACCACGAACATCACGAATAATGTAAGGCTCGTTAAGCTGCGCCATGGTTGCAGGGTAGAATTCGTTCACTGCATATTCATCACCGAAAGTGTAAGGAACCGCAGAAGGATCAACTGTACGGCTGAGGCTTCCTTTTGATGGTGCCAGCAGTACATTTTCAATATCTTCATATTCAAAAGAAACAATCTCATAATCCATTGCTGCAGCGTCGGGAATCTGTATGGAAACTGCCACCTTCGGCACTGCCGGGCTTCCTGTTGATAGCAGTGGTGTACTACCTTCCAGATCAAGAATTATGGCATCGCCCATTTCTGTACTTACAGTATTTGAAAAGTACCCCGGAACGGTAACACTAAATGTGGTTGTTCCTGATTCTGAAGAAATAAGTGTTGTTGATGCCTCTGCCGGAGTAGAAGATGTGAGTCCGTTCCACTGCTGTGCATAGGACATAGTTATGGCCGTTACAGCCAGAATAACAAGTAAAAGCTTTCTCATAATATGTGTTTATTAACCAACTACAGGCAAGACACCTGTTCCTCGCAAAAGTATATTTTTTTTAGCAGAATGAAAAATACTAAATTGTTTTAGATGATTAGAAATTAGCCTTTTAAAATTCGGAACATTATTTTTTTTGGAGTAAACTTTACGCTGAAAATATTGTCTTACTTTTGTAAAACAACTTAACTAACCACGATATGATGATGAAGAAAATATTACTCACGCTGACAATTTTAATAATTTCTGTTGTAGCATTTTCACAGGAAAAGGAGCACAACTATACCAAAGAGGACATTCCCGAGGGCTTTGTTCCGGATACCCGTATAGATAATATGGGATACTGGCGGCGACTGGCAGACCTGGAAATTGTTCCCCGCCAGGCAAGGGTTTTTGTGGCCCCTCCTGTTTACCGTGGCAGTGAGATTAAGGCGAGAAGTGTTAAAACCACCAACTCTCCTGATGTGCCTGTAACAGTAGAGACTTCCACTCAGAGTGAGAACAGTATTTTCGCGCACCCAAACGACCCGGAGACCATTCTGAATTCCAACAATTCCACCACAAACCCTGTGAGTGGTGTT
>PKSY01000084.1 GCA_002869405.1 Marinilabiliales bacterium | reverse complement strand
GTCATAACAGAAATGATTAGTTGATAACAAGCATAAAGCCCATAAAGATAATAAAAATCTTTATGGGCTTTATAACGATAATAGTATAGCTATTGTTTAAATACAGTGTATGAATTGGCTTGCGCGTTTGGTGTGAGTTCTATGTCATTTATATTCAGGTGAGTAGGGGTTGAGGACACGTAAAAAATCACTTCAGCAATATCATCTGCATGCATGGGTTCATAACCTTTATATACATTATCAGCTTTTTCTGCATCACCTTTAAACCGAACCATTGAGAATTCTGTTTCGGCGAGTCCCGGGCGAACCTGTGTGACTTTAATTCCGTGTTTCAGAAGGTCAATTCGCATTGCTTTGGAGATAGCATTTACAGCATGTTTTGAGGCGCAGTAAATATTTCCGCCGGGATATACCTCTGTGCCGGCGATGCTTCCAACATTAATGATATGACCTTTTTTATTTGCTATCATCCATGGCATCACCATTTCACTGACATACAGAAGACCCTTAACATTGGTGTCAATCATCTGATCCCAGTCACGGTAATCTCCATCCTGGAGTGCGTTTAGCCCTAATGCCAGCCCGGCGTTATTAACCAGAACATCGATTTTTCTCCATTCTGCTGAGAGTGTTTCCAGGTTTGCACGAACCTGATCTCTGTCTCTGACATCAAAACCGAGACAAACGGATTCAGTGTTATATTTGTTTTTCAGGGTCTGGGCTAATTCTTCAAGGCGTTCTTTCCTGCGGCCTGTGATAATCAGGTTAAACCCTTCTTTGGCAAACCTTTCAGCAGTAGCTTTTCCAAATCCTGCTGTTGCGCCGGTGATAAGTGCTGTTTTTGAAGTCATAAGAATTATTTTGCATTGTTTTCAATCCATTCCCGTGCATTCACAAAGGCTTTTATCCATGGTGAAACTTCATCGTTTCTGTTTTCAGGATAGTATGGCCAGTGCCATGTCATAAATGTTCTTTCGATATGCGGCATCATTGCCAGATGACGTCCATCTTCCGAGCATATGGCCGCAACATCATAATCAGAGCCGTTGGGGTTTGCAGGGTAGCTGTTGTAACTGTATTTCATTGGAATGTTATATTCGCTTTCCGGTTTGTTTAAGATAAACTGACCTTCAGCATGCGCAATCCAGACACCAAGGCGGCTACCGGCAAAGTCGCGTAACATAACAGAGTTGTTTTCCGGAATATCTACGGAAATGAAACCTGATTCAAATTTTCCGGATTTGTTATGGTGAAGTTTTGGATGTTTCTCCATCTTCGGAAATACAAGTTCCAGTTCAGACATCAGCTGACATCCGTTACAAACACCCAAACTGAGCGTATCCTCACGGGCATAGAAGTTTTCGAGTGCTGTTTTGGCTTTTTCATTGTATAGAAATGCTCCAGCCCATCCTTTTGCCGAGCCAAGAACGTCGGAATTGGAAAAACCACCAACATAAACAATCATACTCATATCTGAAAGGTCTTCGCGGCCGGTGATAAGGTCGGTCATATGAATATCTTTCACATCGAAACCTGCCAGATGGAGTGCATAGGCCATCTCACGGTCACCATTAACACCTTTTTCTCTAATAATGGCAGCTTTGGCTGTTCCCGGAGTAGTTCTGTTTTGAGTGATGCCCAGATCAGCGGTTTTCCCTGTAAAGTTTTCAGGGAAAATATATTCCAGTGGAGTTTTTCCAAGATTTTCAAACCGCTCTTTTGCAAGTCCGTGGTTTGTCTGCTTGGCATCCAGAAGATAACTCGTTTCGAACCATACTTCACGGAGACCATCTATATCAAATGTATAGAGATCCTCGTTGTGCGTAATGGCAATTTCGTTATTCTTATTAACCTCTCCGAGAATGATATAATCAACATTATTATTATCCAGAATTTTTGAAGCATCTTCTAATTCCTCAACCTGAATTACCACTGCCGGAGCTTCGGAGAATAGAATCTTAATGGTATCTTTTTCTTTAAAGCCATCAATGCTGATATTCATGCCGGTTCCTGCATTTGCGAAGTTCATTTCCAGCAGGGTTGTAATGAGACCACCGGCGCTTACATCGTGGCAGGCGAGAATTTTATTTTCTTTTAACAGATACTGGAGCGTGTTGAATGTTTCGGCGAATTTTTCAGGTTTTGCAGCATCAGGAATGTCGTCTCCAACTTTGTTCAATACTTGAGCCAGACTAGATCCACCAAGAGCCATATTTCCGTCAGAGAAGCTGATATATAGTAATTTGGATCCATCTTTTACCTTGGCTGTAGGATCAGCTACTCCCGACACATTATCAGTTTGCGCAACTGCTGAAATAATTACAGTTCCCGGGGAATAGACTTTTTCACCGTCGGGGTATTTTTGGGTCATTGAAAGCGAATCCTTTCCTGTGGGAATATTAATTCCCAGGCCGCAGGTAAATTCTGAGACTGCTTCAACGGCGCTGTAAAGTCTTTTATTTTCGCCTTCATTTTTGGCCGGCCACATCCAGTTGGCACTTAGAGATATTCCTTTAATATCGTGTGAAAGTGGAGCCATCACAATATTTGTCAGGGCTTCAGCCACCGACAGCCGGGAGCCTTTTTCAGGATCAGCAAGCGCACTCACCGGAGCATGACCTATTGAGGTTGCAATTCCGTTCTGGCCGCTATAGTCAAGGGCAACAATACCACAGTCATTCAGAGGTAACTGATGTGTTCCTGTGCACTGCTGATGTGCAATTTTCCCTGTAACTGATCGGTCAACTTTATTGGTAAGCCAATCTTTTGCTGCAACACCTTCAAGCTTAAGAACCTGCTCGAGATATTCCACCATTTTCTCGTTTTCAGGAGACAATGGCTGGTATTTGTCGTTCTCTTTATCGTCGGTAAGGATTGTTTTTGGAGGTTTCCCGAACATATGTGCCAGTTGGAGGTCGATGGGTTTTTCACCTGTGGCTGAATTTTCAAAGGTAAATTGCATATCTCCGGTAGCTTCGCCAACGGTATAAATGGGTGCTCTTTCTCTGTCGGCAACTTTTTGCAGTATTTCAATATCTTTTTCACTGATAACCAGCCCCATTCTTTCCTGCGATTCATTACCAACAATTTCTTTGGCAGAAAGAGTGGGATCTCCAACCGGGAGTTTGTCGAGCGCGATTTTTCCACCTGTTTCTTCTACCAGTTCGGAAAGGGAGTTGAGGTGACCGCCTGCTCCGTGGTCGTGAATGGATATAATGGGGTTTTGAGGTCTTTCGGCCATTGCTCGGATAGCATTAGCCACCCGTTTTTGCATTTCGGGGTTGGAACGCTGCACCGCATTTAGTTCTATCGCATTGGCAAATTCGCCTGTTGCCACTGATGATACAGCACCACCGCCCATACCGATACGATAGTTATCACCGCCCATTACGACAATTTTGTCATGTGGTTTTGGTGTATCTTTAAGCGCATCCTGTTTTCTTGCATATCCTACTCCGCCTGCCAGCATAATGACTTTATCGTAGCCGTAGGTTTTTTCATTCTCACAGTGTTCGAAGGTAAGCAGAGAGCCACAGATCAGTGGTTGCCCAAACTTATTTCCGAAATCAGAGGCGCCATTGGACGCTTTAATGAGAATAGATTCGGGAGATTGGTAGAGCCATTTTCTGGGGACAATATTTTTTTCCCAGTTGCGGTCAGAGAGCCTGGGGTATGAAGTCATATATACTGCAGTACCGGCAATGGGCAGACTTGCTTTTCCGCCGCCAAGGCGATCACGAATTTCACCGCCGGAGCCTGTTGCTGCACCGTTAAAAGGTTCAACTGTGGTAGGGAAATTATGTGTTTCTGCTTTTAATGAGATTACATTTTCATACTCCCGTATCTTGAAGAAATCTGCTTTTTCCTGATATTCAGGGGCAAATTGTTTTGCCACCGGACCCTCGATAAATGCTACATTATCTTTATAAGCTGAAACCAGGAAGTTCGGGTTTTCTTTGGAAGTTTTTCGAATTAAATCGAACAGGGAAGATTGTTTCTCTTCACCATCAATAATAAAAGTGCCGTTAAAGATTTTATGACGGCAGTGTTCGGAATTTACTTGTGAGAACCCAAATACTTCGCTGTCAGTAAGTTTTCTTTTGATTTCCTTACTAACATTTTCCAGATACTCTACTTCCTTGTCGGAAAGCGCAAGTCCTTCTTTTTTATTATAATCTGCGATATCATCAATAAAAAGAATTGGTTCAGGTTCTTTATCAATGATAAACAACTCCTGGTTAAGGCCGGGATATTTTGCATTGAGCATCGGGTCGAAGGATGCATTTTGCTCAGCAAAGAAAAACTCTTCGATTCTTTGCACACCTGAAATGCCCATATTCTGGGTTATTTCGACGGCATTAGTACTCCAGGGAGTAATCATCTCTTTTCTTGGACCGACAAAGGTACCTTCAAGATCTGTCTTGTCAATATATTCGGCTCCATTAAAAAGCCAGTTAAATTTTTGGATATCCCGGGTGGAAGGAGAGTCTGTCATTCCGACAGCAAACACTTTATCTGAACCCTTGAAAAAGAAAACCTTCATGTTGTTCAATTCGTTACTGAATGATAGGAAAGCACAAAAATACAAAATGAAGTTTAGAAATTGCATCTGACGGAATTATATCGTGCCATTATTTTTACCTTTGAGCCTTGAAACAGAAAAAACAGACTTATGAGAGTAGTATATGGTTTTTTTATTATTTTGATTGTCAGTACAATAATATTTACCGGATGTAAGAGTTCGAAGGTGATATCCGGTGAAGAGCAGGAGATTCAGAATCAGCAGGCAACTTCTTTACGCGACGAGATTGTTGGGGAGTGGAGGCTTTTGGCTTTTGATGGAGGTAATGATGAAATGTCCGGAGCTGAGAAGGAAGATTTTGAGAATTACATGGAAGATCTTACCGTAGTATTTAAACTCAATCTTTTCGCGGACGGAACATATTTCAGAAATATGCCGGGATACAGTGATGATGGGAAGTGGCGGCTGATAAACGGAGAGACAGGATTAGAGCTTTTCTCAAATCAGAGTGAGTATAACACTACTTTTGATATCAGGGAGTATAATAATCCCCGTTTAACGATCAGTATGATGAAAAACGGGGATCAGCAATTATTCTTATTAGTTCGCGCGGAAAATTAGTCTTCCTGCTCTGCTAAAAATCTTTCAGATTCAATGGCTGCCATACAGCCTGTTCCTGCAGCTGTAACAGCCTGACGGAACACATGGTCCTGCACATCACCTGCAGCAAAGACTCCGGGAATATTCGTTGCTGTAGAATCAGGTTTTGTAATTAGGTAACCGCTTTCATTCATGTCGAGCTGACCTTTAAAAAGTTCCGTATTTGGTTTATGTCCAATTGCAACAAAGAACCCTGTAACATCAATTTTCTTCTCTTCTTTAGTAATGACATTTTCCAGAAGTACTCCATTAACGCCTTTGAAATCGCCTAAAACTTCTTTTGTTGTGGTGTTCCATAGTACTTCAATGTTTGGAGTATTCAAAACTCTTTTAACCATTGCCTTAGATGCTCTGAGCTCGTCGCGACGGTGAATGAGGTAGACTTTATTACATAGATTTGCGAGATATGTTGCTTCTTCAGCTGCGGTATCACCACCACCAATTACAGCAACATCCTGTCCGCGATAGAAGAAACCATCACATGTTGCACAGGCGCTAACACCCTGACCTTTATATTTTTCTTCCGACTCAAGTCCAAGATATTTTGCTGTGGCACCAGTAGAAATAATTACAGTATCTGCAATAATTTCTTTTCCATCATCAGCTTTCAGTTTGAATGGTCTTTCTGAGAAGTCAGCTTCAGTAATAATTCCGAAACGTACGTCTGTTTCAAATCTTTTCGCCTGTTTTTCGAGGTCCTGCATCATGGCTGGTCCGTCAATTCCTTCCGGGTATCCCGGGAAGTTCTCAACTTCTGTGGTTGTTGTTAACTGTCCGCCGGCCTGTAGTCCCTGATAAAGAACGGGTTTAAGGTCTGCTCTTGCAGCGTAGATGGCCGCAGTATATCCTGCAGGGCCTGAGCCAATGATCAAACATTTTACTCTTTCAGCAGCTTCGCTCATGGTATCTTATTTTTATAGTGATAAATATGTTAGTTCCAATTTTGTGGCGTGCATATCGAAAGTTATGCCATTTAAGGACACATATTACTTTTGACATATGTTTATGACAATCTGACGCAAAGTGAAAGTTAAAACATGTTTTTGATTTTGATATATAGACAACTGAAACGGATAAAAAGTTTTTGGTAAACCGGATTAATTTTTTTTGGGGAAACGTAAACCGATTTTTGCGGAGTAATATGGTAAATGGTGATTTTCATATCTGTAAGGAGAATAGTCTCCCTGACGATATGAGGACTCTCTAAGGAACATATATCCTGTTTCAATACCCAAAACCCATCTCTTTCGATAAAATTCCATTCCAACCGGGAGCATAAATCCCAGGTAATCAGAGCGGGACAAAAAGTACATGGTCATCCATCCACCGTGGATGCCGGTATACAGGTTGTATTTTTTTATTTCTTTACTAAAGAAATAGTTGATGCCGATTTCCCCGCCTTGCGCAAGTACCAGAGATCCTGTTGCCTCAATACTAAGGTGTGGGGTAAATCGGGATGAAAAATTGACACCATTACTCCACAGCATGATATTTTTGAGTGCGATTGTATATGTTGGGAAACTGCTTTTTGAGGTGTTTTGTGCAAATGTTGGTTGAAATAAACACAAAAGTATAACTAGCCTGATTATCCGTTTCATTTATCAAAGATATTGTTTTTGATGGAAATTCGGAATTTATCCCTGTATATAAAGATTCAGAACCTGATAATTAAGTATATTTGTTTACATCATTAAAAACCACATTCATGACACGACTAGCTGCAGTAGTATTAATGTTCACTTTTATCGTCCTGTGTTTAAGCGGATGTGATAAGCCAAATCAGGAGGACCTGGAATCATATAAGAAAAATGATGTATTGAAATTAGTTTGTCAGACTATATGTGCAAACACAACAACCGGATTAGGAGGTATATTTATTGATAACGATAGTGTTGCATGTGCTGAGATGGCTCAGCGATTCACGCATGCTTCGAGATTTTTTGAAGAGGGTGAAGGCTATGTATTTATTGAAACCAGAAGTGGATATAATATCTCGCACCCGGCAAATCCCGAATTGCAGGGCAACAGCACTACCGGCATTATTGATGCAGACGGTAAGTATATAGTTCAGGATATGATTGACCTGGTGAATTATACAGGATTTGGTTTTCTTGAGTACCGGTATAATAATCCGGCAAGTGATGAGGTAGAGTATAAGACTACATTCGTTGATGCTATTGAAAATAGTACCTGGTATGCGGGGTGCGGTTTTTATCATGTAGATTACGGGAATCTATATACGCAGCGTATGATGAATGAGGAGGTTGTTAAAAATGCAGTAATTTCAATGGCAGGAGGAGTTCGTGCTTTGTTGGATAATTATGCTCAGGATTCATTGCAAGGCGTTGATCTCATGCGGGGTTTTCTGCAGCACATCAGGTTCTTTGACAATCAAAGCGGTTATTTTTATGTGATTGACTATAATGGATATAATGTTGTGCAGCCTCCGGATCCTTCAATACAGGGAACATACGAATGGGATATTGTTGACTCCCGGGGGAATTATCTTGTCAGAGGCCTTGTGGAGACCGCACAAGATGGTGGTGGTTTTTATTCCTATTACTGGGAAGATTACCAGAGTGGAGAGGAGAAGATGAAGACTGCCTATGTGATGCCAGTTGAAGGCTATGATTACCTTATTGGCAGCGGTGTATATTCTAACTAAATAGTTTATTTCGCTCTCGGGATTGTATTTTTATATCCATTTGAATAAACAGCCTCTATTCCTGTTATCAAGTCTTGCTCCTTTACGATTTTAATTCTCAGTGCATCCAGCCCATCCAGAACAAAATAGACTTCATTTATCGGGAGCATTTCATATTTATTTCCATTATAGGAGTAAAAGAATAAGGATTCATCAATTTTGCGAATTGTGCTTCTTCCATATTTCCCCGGAATGCTTTTTAAATCATTCTCAGATATCATTGCAGGCCTTATTTTCGCATTGATGCCATCGAGTATCCATTTATATTCCATTTTTAGTGACTGATCAGTCATTGCAGAGTCAAGCTTCATTACAGCCAACTCATAAGCTATATCTTTTGCCTGAGAAGCGGTGCAAGTGACATCAGGTTTTACCCCTGTATTATTAAAATGCGTATCGGAGACTGGGGAAACACAGGAAGTATTTGGAAGCATCATAATATACTCATCCATGATATAGAAAAAGTCTGTTGGAGTTGCACCTCCTTTTGTTGTCTCACCGATTATTTTAGCACGGTCGTACTCCTGTAAAGCGTAAGCAAACCATTCGCCTGCTGAAAAAGTCACACGGGAAGTAAGCACATAGATGTCAAGGCTGTCAAGGATTTTCCCTGAAGTGTAAGGCGATGTCCAAAATTGTTGATATTCATTTGTATAGCGTGTATAAAGTGTGTTAATATGAGTGGGATATCGAAAAAAGCAGGAAAGGATATATTGAAGCATTTCATTATAACCTCCTCTGTTTTCCGTGAGGTCAATAATCAATGCATCGGTATTAGAGAGGAAGGTTAAGGCCGCAGAAGCAATATTTCCGGCATCATGAGGGTAGGGAAGAAGATCGAATTTCCAATAGCCGATGTTTCCTGGTAGAATTGTAACCTCCTGAAATCCGAAGTTGTCGTGTGGATTTCCAAGCATGGTGTTGAGCAGTTCATTTACTCCACTTTCTCCCGATTTTTTTGCATTTTCAGGATCGTAAAAGAAATGAAAGTGTTTATCATTAACAATTGTTGAAAGATCAGACTCTATGGTTTTGGCAAAAGAGGTTTTGCTATTGATAGTATCATATCTGCCATCTTCAAAATATGTGTAGAGAGTATTGACCATTTCTTCAGCCACATTTTTATCAATATGATGCATATTTATAATAACTGATAAGCTATCGATAGTGGTCTTAACCTCCTTTTTTGAGAGGACACTTTTCTGTGCAAATGAGAACTGAGAGATAGAGATGATGGCAATGCCAATAATAGCAATGAGTTGATTTGATTTTCCTTTCATTGTTTTCAGAATACGTTTCAACTAATATTTTAGTTGGTAAACGCTAAACTTAAAACATTGTTACAACCATAGATCAAAAAACTCTGGAGTACCCGACAAATGGAAGTGCCGGTACTTCGTCAGCAATTTCTGAGATTACAACGGCTCCAATATCAAATGAATTTTTGTATGACATAAGTCTAAGGCCGTGAATTCCGACATATATAGTTCCTTCAATTTCAGTGTTAAAGAAGTAGTTTTCAGTCATAAGTCCGACGGTTCTGCCTGCACGCTTAAAGCCGGAAAGCATAAAAACCGGAAGCGATTCTTCATCAGGAATCATTGCGTATCCGGTACCAAAAGAGAGGTTGGCTTCAGGATGGCCATAAGTTATTACTCCATAACCCATTCCTGCACCAGTTTCGCCAAGCATTCCACCTGCAAAAATTCCTGCACCCAGGTAGAGTTTTTCGGCTACCTGAAAACCGACTTTTGGCGTAATCAAAGCGATGGGCGTACCCAAAACAGTAGAGATAAATTCGAAGCCTCCACCAATAGAGATATTTTTTGAAATTCCAACATTGACAAAATTAAAGGCCACAAGGACGTTTTGATAATACCCGGTTTCTTTCCCAATAGGGATTGCGGTAGGGCCGAAGAAGTATCGTGTGTCATGAGGGTTTTCGAATCCATATTTACCACGCAGGGAGTATTTGGAGATGTTTCTGACTTTGGATGCAAAAAGAATGAATTTTCCATTTTCATTGTGCACAAGCACAGTTGTGTCATTTTGTTGAATTAAGAAACCATTGAATGTATCTCCATTACTCATTTTGACAGTTACATGTGTATTGGGGCTTAATGTTGAATCCTGAATATTTTGTGCCAGGGTGGGGATGGAGAGGATAAAGAGGCATAGGATGGTGGTAAATTTTTTCATAGGATATGGTGTTTGTAAGGGTTAAAGGTAGGCATGGAATTGGGGTTTGTCAAGTGGGTTTGGCCGGGGCGCAGTTTATCCGGGAAGCCCTTTGAATGGGTCAGTTATAAAACCGTGCCGTCAGCACACACCCCTTCCACTTACCCCCGGACCTCCACCCGCAGGGCATTTCAAACTTAACTCTTGAAAGATATTTTGTACCGGTACGTGATATCTTTACAATGCTTTATACCTATTGACGGAAAATGTTACCCTATTACAATCAACTATTTCTTCAACACCATTGAAGTTTTTCTCTGACCTTTCTTAATCGTCGTTACGAAGTATATCCCCGGGGTCCATTCTGATGCATTGATATTCTGACGAGTGGCAACAGGAGAAAACACCACTTTTCCTGTAACATCAGTGATCACGATTTCTTCAACACCTTCTCCTGATATTTTTATAGATTCTGTAAATGGATTTGGAAATATTTCAATATCTGATATCACCGAACTATTTGAAATGCCGGTCTGCAATGGTAAATCCAAAAGGTCAATCTGCTCACCCTGGAGAATCTCCTTTGTTGTGTTGTCCTGAAGGAAGAATACAATTTTGCAATTCTGCTGATCCCAGCCGGGATCGAATGACATCTCAAATGGTATTTCCAAAGTGGGTTGACCTGAAAATGTGATCGCAGTCCCATGACCATCAGGAAACATTGTGCGTTCCACAAAATCCAGCTCTGTCTGGTTCATCCATTCTTCTTCAATATTTTCTTCCGTAAGGACGATATGAATGGTCAAATCTCCTTCAATATATTCAGCAACTTTTTGAACGATAATACTACCCCAAATTGAAGTTTCATTTATATCCCCCGTAATATCCAATCGAAAAGAGGATGGGGTAGCCAGTTTTTCCTCATATTTTTCTTTATGAAAACTGTATGTAGCCCAGTTATCATAACCAAAATGCTCTCCATCATAGTAGGTACATGGAAACCACTGAAATGCATAATATTCATCCCTGATTACTGAGGCGCTGTTGGCGTAATCATCATCGAGATGGTATTCAATTACTGCAATTTGTGCTTCATCATTTATGTGACGATTCACGACATTTACTATCGCCGGACATGCCGAACACCAGGTGGCTGTACCTACCTCGAGTATTACTTTTTGTCGTGGAATTTGTTGTGCTGTGACTGCAACGCACAGAAATAGCAGGATTGTAAGCAGGGAATATTTCATGTCTTATATTTAGTGGTTTTGTATATGACACGATACAGATAGAAATGTTCCCTCTGTAAATTATTTTTTTACAATTTTCAATGTACTTCTAAGATTCTTGTTTAGTGTCGTTACGAAGTACATCCCCGGGGCCCATTCTGTAGTATTGATATTCTGATGAGTGGCATCAGAAGAAAACACCACTTTTCCTGTAACATCACTAATCACGATTTCATCAACACCTTCTCCTGATATTTTTATAGATTCAGTAAATGGGTTTGGAAAGACTGTCACTTCAGTTAACGATGAAGCATTTGAAATCCCACTCTGCAATGGTAAATCCTGCAAGTCAATCTGCTCTCCCTGGAGAATCTCCTGAGTGGTGTTGTCCTGAAGAAAAAAGACCAGCTTGCAATTTTCCTGATTCCATGAAGGATCCATTGTAAATGTGAATGGAATGCTCAATGCTGCACTGCCTGAGAAATTGATGGTTGTTCCATTCCCGTTGGGAAACATTGACCGCTCAACATAATCAAGTTCTGAAAGTCCCTGCCAATATTCTTCAATGTTTGATTCAGTTAAAACGACATGAAGTGTCAACTCCTCATTGATATAATCGGAAACTTTGTTTGTTAGTATATTTCCTGACACATTCAGCCCGTCAATATCTCCGGAAATGGCAAGGGAAAAGGATGATGGTGTGGCCCATCTGTTATCATAGTAATCTTTATGCACGGAATATGTTGCCCAGTCATCATAACCGATATGATCACTGTCGTAATATGTTGTCGGATACCAGGGGAAATCGTAATATGCTTTTCTGATTAATGAACCTGCATTTTCATAGGCATCATTAATATGATACTCTACAATACCAATCTGAGCTCCTTCTGCAAGAAGATCTTCAATGATTTCAACAACATACGGGCATGCACCACACCAGGTTCCTGTGCCAACTTCAACGATTACTTTTTGTCTGGATACCTGCTGGCTAAATGCTGAAAATGCCAGAAATGCAAATAAAACAGTAAGAAGATTTTTCATGTTTAATGGTCTTGTTTAATTGAAGACAATCTTTTACAGTTATAGGTTGCATCAAAACCGAACAGTGTTTGTTAATCTTCTTTACCAGGTGAATAACTATCAATTATGCTTAATACTTCAAGATTATCAATAAAATCTGAAATGTTTAACCGCGATTCTGAAGTGAATGTAACAGTTATGGATTGCCCTGGTAGCATGTCAAAGTAGTTATCTGTGAAAAATCCCTCAATCCCATTTTCCTGAAGAAAAACATTTTTCGCCAGTCTCTCAGTGGTAATTGTAATATCAAAATAATCTCTTTCCTTTTTTACTGACCAGGATAATCCCGGGTCAGGCAAGTCAAGATTTTTTACCTTATCAAAATAAAGAATGTTTTCTGAAAGGATTTTTTCTTCCATATTCTTAACAGCAACATAAAGCAGGTGATTTGCTCTCAGACTATCAGTAATCAACTCGCTTGCAGGAATCTCCAAAACCATTTTCGCACTATTTGCAGGAATGGAAATCTTTTTTTCCAAATGGCTGATGATTTTTCCTTCAAAATCCATGAGTTTCCAGGAGAGCTCTGCTTCTGTTGGCTCTAATCTATCCGAAACCACATGGATCTTAACATTTCCAAGCGTATCCAGATCAGGTGAAACCAAAACCTCGCTAAACGCCTTCTTTGCAAAATAGTGCAGCGCCTTCCAGTTCCCGTAGTAGTCAATTCCCGACCATGAAGCCACCGGCCAGCAGTCGTTAAGTTGCCAGTATAGGGAACCCATACAGTGTGGCATATTCCTGCGGTGCGCCTCCATCGCAGTGCGGATTCCTTCAGCCTGCAATACATGATTTACATACAAGAACATCGGAAAGTCTTTGGGGTCGCGGTAATCCCTTTCCATATACTCTTTGATGGTAACATTCCCTATTGATGAGCGCTGGTGTGATCGCATAACCTCAGACTCAATATCCCAGTCCTCTTCCAGCGCATATTTTTTCACGCTGTTGAGCTCAGGGAACGATTGGAATCCATATTCTGACATAAAACGGGGGATAATCTCTTCGTATTTTTCGAAAGGCTCTTTGCCCCACCAGACGCCCCAGTAATGATTGTCGCCGGATTTACCATTCTCAAGCTCTCCAAAGCCGGAGCTTGGCGAGGATGCCCAATAAGACCGCGCCGGGTCGTACTTCTCAACAACTTCCGGCAGCAGTTTATGCATTACATCTTCATAGGCTTTCCAGATGGTGTCGATGATCTCTTCGCTCTGCTTTTCTCTCACCTGATCCTGCCAACCCCACCGGTTCCAGGCAATGAGTATCTCATTATCACCACACCACAATGCGATACACGGGTGATTACGAAGACGCTCTACATTTTGGATGGCCTCTTTTTCTACATTATCGATAAACTCTTTGTTTCCCGGGTACATGGCGCAGGCGAACATGAAGTCCTGC
The DNA here is from genome assembly GCA_002869405.1 of Marinilabiliales bacterium. Taxonomy (GTDB): domain Bacteria; phylum Bacteroidota; class Bacteroidia; order Bacteroidales; family BM520; genus BM520. The sequence goes on along the minus strand of PKSY01000084.1, from coordinate 9,935 downwards.
CATACCAGAATACCGTATTTGTCACACAGATCGTAGAAGATCTCCTGCTCATAGATTCCGCCACCCCAAACGCGCAACATATTGAAGTTGGCCTCTGCCGCTGATTTTATCAGATGTTCATAGTCGGATTTTTCAACCCGGGGCAAGAATATATCCTGCGGAATATAATTGGCCCCTTTCATAAAGACGGGCTGACCATTTACTTTAAAGAAAAAGCTGCTTCCGGTCTCATCCGGCTCCTGAATAAGTTCTACTGTTCTAATACCTATAGACTCAAAGGCACGGTCTATTGTGCGGTTATCTTTATTTAATGTGACTTTGAAATTGTATAGATGTTGCTCTCCAAGGCCATTGGTCCACCAAAGTTCCGGGTTTTTGATTATCACAGGCAGTGAAAGTGTGTTTTTGCCTGATTTTACCATGAAGGTTTTTTCCGCCACAATAGCATCACCCATGAAAATCGCTACGGTTACATCATCATCATCAAAAGATTCGATATATGTATCTACTTGTATATTTGCTTCTTCATTAGCAATTTCCAGCGTTTGAAAATGCACCTTCTCAATTCTGGCATTATTATGTGCTGTGAGATAAACCGGCTGCCAGATACCTCCTGTTACCAGCCTCGGGCCCCAGTCCCACCCAAAATGGTATTGCGCCTTACGACTAAAAACCACAGTTTTTATATCGCCTGTGCCACCCAGTTGCGACTGGTCATTTTCTGCGCCGGGAAGATAATATCCCAGCTCTTCACGTAGTTTCAGACCCTTGTTTATTGGAGAGTGAAATATTATCCGAAGTTTGTTCTTTCCGGGTCGGAGATAATCTTTCACATCCACCTTCCACTGATAAAACATATTATCTGCATTCAGAATTATTTTTCCGTTGAGGTACACTGTTGCCCATGTATCAAGACCATCTAAGTGCAGTTTTATTGTTTCATTTTCCAGGTATTTGTCATCAACCTCAAAAGAAGTTTTGTACTCCCACTTTTCCTTATCAATCCATTGCACATCATGTTCATTCAGGCGGTAATAAGGATCTTCGATAATGTTATTATTCATCAGGTCGGTATGAATAGTACCCGGAACAGTTGCCGGCATCCACACCGAGTCGGTAACCTGTTTAAATTCCCAGTTTCCGTGAAGAAACTGTTTTTCAAAATTGTGTTTACTGCCGCAAGTCATAAGAAAAAGAGATAGGAGAGGTATTAGAATCCGCAGGATAATTTTCATGGTTATGGTATTTAATTGCGGATGCAAGATACTAATTTCATTTCGGTTTTTAAACTATGCCTACCATCGCTTCCGGAATTTGTTTGGTGTTACCCCATATGCCTGTTTGAAACTTTTTATGAAATAGTTGCTGTCGGTGAATCCACATTGGACGGCAACCTCAGTGACATTGTGTGAGGTCTCCCTGAGCTGTTTTCGGGCATTCTGAAGGCGTACCTGCTTTAAGTAATTGATCGGAGTGAGGCCCACAGCTCCTTTGAAGGTCCGCATAAAATTGCGTGTTGACATACACGATATCTCTGCAAGCTTTTCAATATAAATTTGATTCTCAAAATTATTCTCAAGATAATCCACCACCTTGGCAATACGTACCAATGACTTAGCCTGTGTGGTTTTAATACTTGCATAATGGCGTGAAAGAAGTATCACTAGCTCTTCCAGTCTGTTTTTCAGAATGATTTCAAAACCAATATCCTTTTTTTTCTGTTCCAGGATCATGGTGTTGAGAGTCAATTCGATGGGAGCAAGTTCTTCACGGGTGAGCCGCAGTTTATTTTTGAAATGATGCGTTGTGCGGTAGCGAGGCTCCAGAATGAACAGCGCATTGAAACCATCCAGTTTTTTTATCTTATTGGAGATATTCGCTGAATGATGTTTGTTGTCAAACATCAGATTAATAATCCCGATATCATCCGCATTCTTAAAAAAGTGCTTCTGATTTCCCTGCAACACAAAAACATCTCCGGCACTAACATCATATTCATTGCCCTCCAGGACCTGAATGCCCTGACCATTTACAATAAAAACAACTTCAATAAAATCGTGATAGTGCTCTGTCTCTGTCAGGTCATGCTCATGGGTAAGATTTTGTTTCCGGATAACTTTGCTGATGTTTATCCGGCAATCATCATTTTGAAAATAGTGCTGTCCCTGAGCTTTTATTGCCATATTGACAAAAGTAATAAAACTCAAAAAAAAGAGACACACTCTTACGTATGCCTCTGTAAAAAATAAATATAGAATGACGTTATGATTTCCAAATATGTTCTATCTCTTCCAGCGTTTTTCCTTTGGTTTCAGGAACCATTTTCCAAACAAAAAACAAAGATAAAACACTCATCATTCCATAGAAACTATACGTCAGCGCACCACTGAATTCCATCATTGCCGGGTAAGTGGATGAAATGAAATAGTTGGCTGTCCATTGCGCTGCAACAGCTACTGCAACGGCCTTCCCACGTATCTTATTTGGGAAGATTTCAGATATCAGCACCCAGCATATAGGACCCCATGACATCATAAATGAGGCCGTGTAAACAATAATGAAAATCAGCGTGGCTGTTCCAATTACTTCGAACCAGGATAATGCCGCGATGGCAAACATACCAATGGCCATCCCCACAGAACCAACCATTAATAGCGGCTTTCGACCCCATTTGTCAACAGTTGCTATGGCGATAACAGTGAAGACCACATTAACAACTCCCATCACCACGGTTTGCAGCATTGAGGCATCTTTTCCTTCGCCCATGCTTTCAAAAATCCTTGGTGCATAATACATTACCACATTTATCCCTACAAACTGTTGGAAAACAGATAAAAGAATACCGATGATAATTACAATTTTACCATATGTAAACAGCCTGGCAGAATGAAGCTGCAAGGTGCCCTTGATTTCATCCAGCACTGCTTTTGCTTTCTTCTCTCCATTAATCCTGGTGAGGATTTCAAATGCCTTGCGGTCGTTCTGTTTCAGTGCAAGATAGCGTGGTGATTCAGGAACAAAAAGGAGTAGTGTGGCAAATAATCCTGCCGGGATTGCTTCAGAGAGGAACATCCTTCTCCAGCCAATAGTGTTGATCCAGTCAAGCGTCTGTCCGCTGGCAATAAGGTAGTTGACGAAATAGACTACCAACATACCGAAGATAATTGCGAATTGGTTGAGTGATACCAACCTTCCACGAATATGAGCCGGTGAGATCTCACCAATGTACATCGGCACAATCGCCGAAGCCAGACCAACACCTATACCACCAATGATTCGGTAGAAATTAAACATATAGAGGAGCCCCATACTCGGTACACCGCGCTCGAAAAAGAGAAATTCCGGATTGCCGGATCCCAATGCTGAAAGGAAAAACAGAATCGCCGCAACAATGAGAGAACGCTTACGGCCTAACTTTGAAGAGAAAATTCCGGAAAGGGCACCGCCAATAATACAACCTATCAGAGCACTGGAAGTTGTTAGGCCATGTACCAGTGTACTCAACCCCTGGCTGTCAATCAAAAATGTCTGTATGGATTTTTCTGCTCCGGAGATTACCGCTGTATCATATCCGAAAAGCAGTCCTCCAAGTGTTGCAGTGAAGGTTATCAATGCAAGATATACCGGTTTTTTTGATTTCTGATGCTGTGCTAATGTGGTATTCATAGTGGGCTAGATATACATGTTAATAAGTGCCTCAAAGAGTTCTTGTTTTCCGCTGATTTGTTTTGGCTCTCCCATCTCAACAGCCAGATCCCGGAGCTCTTCAAGGGAAAGATTGCCATTTTCAAAATCAAGCCCATAACCACTATTGAATGAGGCGTATCGGTTGTATATCATGGTTTTATAAACTGAGTTTTGCAGGATGTCATCAGCAATAACCAGCGCCCTGGCAAAAGCATCCATTCCGGCAATGTGTGCAATAAACAAGTCTTCCGGATCAGAGGAATTGCGTCGGATTTTGGCATCGAAATTAATCCCCCCGGATTGGATCCCTCCGGATTGCAGGATTACCAGCATCGCCTCTGTAAGTTCGTAGATGTTGACAGGAAACTGATCCGTATCCCAGCCGTTCTGGTAGTCACCACGGTTTGCATCAATGGATCCCAGCAGGCCGGCGTTGGCAGCAACCTGCAGATCATGCTGGAAAGTATGGCCGGCCAGGGTGGCATGATTCACCTCGATGTTGAGTTTGAAATCCTTATCTAATCCATAATGTCTCAGGAAACCAACAACCGTCTCTGCATCAAAATCGTACTGGTGCTTGGTGGGTTCCATGGGCTTGGGCTCAATAAGGAAAGTTCCGTTGAAGCCCTTCTTGCGGCCATAATCTCTGGCCATGGAAAGGAACCTGGCCAGATGCTCCTGCTCACGCTTCATGTTGGTGTTGAGCAGTGACTGGTATCCTTCCCTGCCACCCCAGAAGACATAATTTGTTCCACCAAGTGCGATGGTAGCATCGATTGCAGCTTTCACCTGCGAGGCACCATACGCTACTACATTGAAATCAGGATTTGTGGCAGCTCCATTCATGTATCTTTTGTGAGAAAAGAGGTTGGCCGTGCCCCATAGCAGCTGTTTGCCGGTCTCCTGCTGCTTCACCTTTGCATACTCCACCATCTTTTGCAGACGCGCCTCGGTTTCAGGAATGGTAGCACCCTCTTCTATAAGATCCACGTCGTGGAAGCAGTAGTAGTTGATGCCCGTTTTCTCCATAAATTCAAATCCGGCATCCATCTTCGCTTTTCCCTTTTCAACAGGATCTGTTATGGCATCCCACGGACGGCTCAAAGTGCCGCTGCCAAAAGGATCACTGCCATCAGCGCACAGGGTATGCCACCACGCCATTGCAAAACGAAGGTGCTCCTTCATGGGTTTTCCTGCCACTATTCTCTCCGGTTCATAATAACGAAATGCCAGCGGATTTTTACTCTCCGGGCCTTCGAACCCTACTTTTTTTATTCCTTTGAAGTATTCTGATGTCATGGTTTATTGTATTTTATTGTATTGATGAATGAAGAATCGTTTTCCATTGCTGGTACGATTTGCTGATATTGCTATGTTGGTTTGGCTGAATGGTTTCGATTACTTTCAGCCCTTTGAAAGCATCATCATAATTTTGATAATAGCCAAGGCCTATTCCTGCACCGCGGGCGGCACCTTCTGCGCCATTGGTATTATATAATTCGATGGTGGTTTTCGCGAGGTTTGCCAGGGTGGAATTAAATACCGGACTCATAAACATATTGCCATAGCCCGCTTTAATTACCTTTGGATCTACCCCGGCCTCTTTCATGATTTCCAGCCCGTAATAAAAGGCAAAGGCAATGCCTTCATGAATTGCGCGGACTATGTGCCATTTGCTGTGGGTGTTCATATCGATGTCATGGAAAGATACTCCAATGTTTTTGTTCTCCAGCGCACGCTCAGCACCATTTCCAAAAGGCAATACAAAGATACCCCCGGCACCTTCTGCAATCTCAGATGCACGAGCATTCATTTCATCATACGTCCAGGCTTTGTTGAGGAGTTCCTGACGCGCCCAGGCATTGAGGATGCCTACCGAGTTGAGGCACAAAAGAATTCCCAGTCGAGGGGCTTGCGCTTTGTGGTTGACATGGAGAAAAGTATTAATTCTTGACAGCGGATCGAATCGTTTCTGGTCGGTGACGCCATAGATGACCCCTGATGTGCCTCCTGTAGCTGCTACATCGCCGGGATGAAACACATTCAACGATAATGCATTATTCGGTTGATCTCCGGCGCGGTAGGTGACAGGAATCCCGGGTGTTAATCCAAGCTCTTTTGCAATCGCTTCATCTAAAAGACCTTGCTCTCCAAAGGTAGGAGATAACGGCGGGATGAGTTTAGAATCTATTTTATAATGGTGTAATAATGCATTGGCAGTTTTCTCATTCTCATAATCCCAAAGAATGCCTTCGGATAGGCCTGGTGCAGTTGTTGAAATGGTGCCGGTGAGGTGATATAGGATGAAGTCGCCCGGGAGCATAAACTTATCGATTTCTTCAAACTTCTCCGGTTCATTCTCTCTTACCCAGGATAATTTCGATGCCGTGAAATTTCCCGGTGAGTTGAGGTAGTGTTGATTACAGAATTCTGTACCAAGCTCCCGATACGCATTCTCTCCGATTGAAACCGCCCTGCTGTCGCACCAGATAATGGCATTGCGAACAAGCTCACCTTTTTTATTAAGGGTCACCAGCCCGTGCATCTGATAGGAGATCCCAATGGCCTTTACCTCTGCAAGCATTTTCGGAAAGTCCTTTTTTAGTATTTGAACAGCTTTGTGAAGATTTTCAATCCATATCATTGGATTTTGCTCCGCGAAACCCTGTTCCGGTGAGAGAATCTCCATCTCATCAGAAGGATAGGAGACCGATTTAAGCCGCTCATTTTTCTCTCCATCGAAGAGTGATACTTTTACTGATGAGCTCCCCAGATCAATACCTAAAAACATCATATTTTTCACCTTTGTACAAAAAAAGGTAATAATATTCACTTTTTGTGGGTATATATGGCCAAAAAATAGTGTTATTTGGCCAAAAATAATGGTCACCATACCTGTGATGATGACCATTATTACTTCCATTATGAAGATAACTCCCCTGAAAACTTTTAATGGGGAACTACAAAACCTCTTTCCAGACAAGCGCGCTCGCACCGATGATTGCAGCATCACCGGATGGTATTTCCGAAGCTAGTATCTGAATTTTATTTCTAAAGACTTTCATAAGATTTTCTTCAAAGCTGTCTCTTAATGGATTGAAAAGCATATCTCCGGCATTTACCGGACCACCAAAGAGGAAGATTGCTTCCGGACTGAGGTAATGAACAGCATCAGCCAGCGCAATTCCGAGGTACTTTCCTGTGAGCATAAAGGTTTCTTTTGCCACGGGATCACCTTCCATCGCTGCCTCATAAATCATCTTTGAAGTGAGTTCGTTATAGGATATATTAGCCAATGGACTCTCTGTGTTATTGGTGTTAAGCAGTACTCCAAATGCAGTTCTTTTGATACCCGGAGCAGAACAGTAAGCTTCAATATGTCCAAATCCACCACATCCACAGGCTCTGCCTCCGGGTAGAATTACCGTATGTCCAAATTCACCGGCAAAACCATCGTGGCCATAAACAAGATCACCATTTACAACTATTCCACTACCTACTCCGGTACCAAGGGTTACCATCATGAAGTTATTCATGTTCTTTGCCCCTCCATAGATCATCTCTCCAATAGCTGCTGCATTTGCATCATTGGTTAATATAATGTGTTTAAGATCAGGGAAATGAGCTTTTAAAAAATGGGTGAAAGGAATAATTCCGGAGAAGGATAAATTTGGAGCGTGCTCGATGGTTCCATGGTAGTAATTGCCATTGGGAGCTCCAATGCCAATCCCTTTCACTATCACATCGCTTGATAGAATCTTTACTGAGTTAATCAACTCCGTAATTACACCGGCTAACTGACCAATGTATTCATCAATGTTTCCGTGTTTTGGTGTGGATATAGCATCTTTAACAATGACTTTGCCACTTTTGTCAACAATACCATAGGTTGTAAACGTTCCACCAATATCGATTCCTATTGCTACTTCTTTCATTTTATTAATTGTTTTTTCTTATTGAATATCCTTTTACTGCATAGAAAAATATATATGCATAACAGATTGCCGGAATTACAAAAGCCTGGCTATACCCAAACTCGTCAGCGATAAATCCCATTAAAGGTGGAATAATTGCACCACCGATAATCAGCGCATTGATTAATCCTGAGGCACTGCTTAAACGGCTGTTGTCAAGGTCTTTTGTTGCCAGATCGAAGATGTTTGGGAACATAATCGAATTGAACAGACCAATGGAGATAATCGTCCAAAGTGCGACAGAACCGGTTGTGAATGAGGTGATAAGATCCAGAAGAGCGGCTACAAGGGCAAAGATGGCGAGTGTTCTGGCTGCTTTGCCTCTTCCAAACTGCATGATAATGAAGTTCCCTGCTGCCACTGCGGTGAAGATCAGTCCAATATTCCAGTTCCATGAGGTTACAAAGGATCCGGAAAAGAGTGCCAGAATCAATACCGGAATAACGAGGGATAATTTTTTTGATAGTTTGATTGACGAAAACATAAATGAGCCAAAGAACCTGCCAACCATTGCACCTCCCCAATAGATTGCTGCGTATGTTGATGCCTGTTCCGCAGAAAATCCAAGGGTTGATTTCAGGTAGTTCACAATAAGTCCGGCATTACCAACTTCAGCACCTACGTAGGCGAATATTGCGATCGCTCCCAACACCACATGTGGATAATTAAGGATTGATTTTCTTTCCTTATTCTCATACTGAATTACAGGGAGCTTTATCATTGCAACAATACCGGCAATAAGAAGTACACTGATACCCATAATGATAAATGGCAGTGGTACACGCTCTGCTGCGATAAGTGAATCTGTCGGGAAAGAGAGTCCTTTAAATATTGCAATGGAGATTAACCAGGGCGCAATCATTGTGGCAATTGAGTTAAGTGCCTGTGTGAGATTGAGCCTGCTGGACGCTGACTCGGACGGTCCGATTGCAGAAACATACGGGTTCGCTGCCACTTGTAAAAAAACAACTCCTGTAGCAAGAACAAAGGTGCCAAACAGGAATACTTCAAAGGAAGGAATCTTTGCAGCCGCAATATAGATGAAGCTACCCAGTGCCATTAAGACTAACCCGGCGATCACAGTTAACTTATATCCGATTTTATCAATTAATCTACCTGTTGGAATAGCCATAACAGGGTACGCCATAAAGAAAGCTGAAGCCAACAGCTGTGCACCAAATTCAGAAAGGTTGAAAATCTCTTTCACAGGCGCTGTGAGCGTTATTATGAAGGTGGTGGCAAATCCAAAAATAAAGAAAATGGATCCAAAAGTGGTCATTCCTATTGCCAGATTATTACTCTCTTTTTTCATATAAGTATTTATAAAGTTGGTATTGGTGCTACATTTGTGTGCAGAAGGGTTATCAAAGTTTTTTCATAGGAGAATTAATATACTAAAGTCTGAATAGCATGTGCCGGGATTTCCAGCGATGTTTCAATTTCATTCACAATAAGTTGATATGTTATTGCTTCTTCCGTCTCATTCATCACAACAGTTACCATTGTGCCATTTTTATTTATAAATGAAGTGCTGATTAAATGGCTTCGGCTGCATGTTGTACTTACTCTTCTTGCTCCCGGGCGAATGAACTTTGAAAAATGCCCAAGATAGTAATATGATGGAGTATAGATTAATTCGTCTGTTCTGGTATCGGCATGAATCGGGGCAAAGCAGAAATTCCCCACATGGTTGGGGCCACCGGTATGATCCAGGAGAATATTCCAGTCGGTCCAACCTACAGTGCCACAGTTGAAATCGTTAATAATAGATTTTCCATATCGCTCACCATTCGACCAACGTTGGTATTGGGTCTCATCAAACTTCTCAACACATCCCTCAGTAAAAAGTAGCTCTTTCTCAGGATAAGATTCTTTTACATTTTTCAGGTTTATCCACATAGGTTCACCACCAGCCCATGGTTCGTACCAATGGAAACCAATACCCCAGGCATATTTTGCAGCCTCAGGGTCACTGAAAATCACATTGGCGCGATGCGATATTAAGTCCCTGTTGTGATCCCAGACAACAATGTTTTTATTTCCCAGACCCTCTTTCTCAAGGGTAGGCCCGAGGTGGTTTTTGAGAAAATCACGTTCCTCTTCTGCCGTATAAACACACGACTCCCAGGTCTGCACTGCCATAGGTTCATTCTGAATGGTAAGCCCCCAAACCGGAATACCCTCTGCTTCGTAGGCTTTAATGAATTTTGCATAATATGCTGCCCAGGAATCATAGAATTCCGGAAGAAGTTTCCCTCCTTTTAACATATCTTT
>PKSY01000255.1 GCA_002869405.1 Marinilabiliales bacterium | reverse complement strand
CGATGCCGACTTTACCGCAATTCCTACTACTGTAACCATTAGCGGTAATATTGCTGATAATCTTGGCAATGTCTCTGATGTGTTGATTTCATTTACCAATGGTGGTGGTACAGCAACAACCGATGCAGATGGAAATTATTCACATGAGGTGCCATATAATTATTCCGGTTTGGCAACGCCGTCAAAGAGTGATTATACATTTAATCCGGCCAACAGAACCTATTATGATTTAATTGCCGATGCGACAGATCATGACTATGCGGCTACATGTACGCTGACATATACTGTCTCCGGAACTATTACTGACGGGACTTCTCCGATGGAAGGTGTTACGGTAACACTTACAGGTTCGAAAGAGACGACATTGACAGGTGCCGACGGAACGTATTCGTTCACTGTTGATCATGGATTTAGCGGAACCATTACTCCAACATTTGCGAACTATACTTTTGCTCCTGTTGATATCACTTTAGCTCAGTTAACTGCTAACAGTACGGGGAATGATTTTGTAGGAACCCCGGATTCATATCCTGTCTCAGGTACAGTAACATGGAATGGACAGCCTCTTGAAGGTGTATATATGAATTTTGAAGGGATTTCAAATGATCCTACTACGGCAACCGACGGAACTTATACCTGTTATGTCCCTGCAGGATGGGCGGGATATATAGCCCCTATAAAAACAGGATTTACGTTTACTCCTTCATTTATTACCGTGCCATCAGTTTCTGCACCGGTTACCGGGCAGGACTTTGTTGCAACACATAATCCTGTTGCTATTTCAGGTACCATTACTGAAGAAGGTACTCCACTGATTAATGTGGCTGTTGTGGCTACCGATGATCAGGGTGCTGTTGTAGATACCTGGTATACAATGTCTGATGGAGGATTTTATGGAGGTGTACCCTATGGTTTCTCCGGTGATATAACACCTGAAAAGGCTAATTATTCCTTTACTCCCGCTTTTAGAACATACGCTAACCTAACAGTGTCTGTCGCTGATCAGGACTTTGAAGGATTGAACGCTGCGACCTATTCCGTCAGCGGTACAATAACTGACGGAACTTCTCCAATGGAAGGTGTTACTGTTACGTTAACAGGATCGAAGGAAACCACCCTGACAGGTAGTGACGGTACATACTCTTTCACGGTTGCTCATGGTTATTCCGGAAATCTTTCGGCTTCATTAGCAGGTTATGCTTTCACTCCATCATTGATACCTCTTTCGAATGTTATCGCTAACAGCACAGGAAATGTTTTTGTCGGTTCTACCGATACTTATACTGTTTCCGGTACTGTTACCGACGGAGTCTTTGCAATGGAAGGTGTTACAATTACACTCTCGGGTTCAAAGGAAACTACGCTAACTGCAAGTAATGGTAGTTACTCCTTTACAGTAGCCCATGGATTTACAGGCACATTAACACCATCCTATTCCGGATATGTCTTTACTCCTGAATCAATAGACCTGGTTAATGTGACTGCCAACAGTACTTCAAATAATTTTGTGGGAACAGTAGGAGAGTACTCTGTTTCCGGAACGGTGACACTTGATGGTCTGCCATTGGAAGGAGTACTTATTGATTTTGAGAATATTACAAGTGATCCTGTTACGGCATTCGATGGAACATATACCTGTATGGTGCCAACAGGATGGTATGGTGATATCACACCTGCTCTTGCGGGATACACATTTACTCCTGAGTATCTGCATCTTTCTGCCGTATCATCTAATATTTCAGGAAAAGACTTTGCTGCAGCTGAGGTGTCTTTCACAATAAGTGGAACGGTTGCTGAAGGAGGAGTTCCGATAGAAGGTGTTGATGTAACCTTTGAAAATACGACTAAGGATATTCTTCAGGTAGTAACTACCGCATCTGATGGAACATACTCCTGTGATGTGCCTTACAACTGGTCAGGTACTGCTACACCTTCGAAAACGGATTATACTTTTGATCCTGAAAGCAGGTCGTATTCCAATGTCCTTGCTGATGTCTCAGATGAGGATTATGAAGGTTATTCAGGTGGATTACCTCCGGGCTGGGGTTATGTGAATACGGGCTCAAATCATACGCTTTTTGTGCAGGCAACAGCACCGAAGATTGATGGTGTTCCGCTGTCGTATGGTTCATGGATCGGAGTTTTCTATGATGATAATGGTGTGGAAAAATGTGCCGGAGCTATTGAGTGGCAGGGCGCATCATCACCTATTATTGCTGCCCAGGGTGATGACTCTACTACTCCCGAGAAGGATGGCTTCTCTGAAGGCGAAACCATAACCTATAAGTTCTACACCAATGATGTAAAAGGCACTGAGCTATATGCTTCAGCGACCTATGCTTCAGGTCCACAGGTTTATACAACCAATGGCACATCAGTAATTCCGTTGCTTGAGGCTGTTACTTCTATTACGCAAACAGTGCAGCTTGCGGAAGGATGGAGTGGCATTTCATCATACATTATTCCTGATAATGATTTAACAGCGGTGATTTTTGAACCTGTTTTGAATGATTTCGTAATCCTGAAGAGCATGACCCTGGCGTACTGGCCTCCTTATGCCAACCAGCTGGAACACTGGAACTCATATGAAGGATATAAGCTTAAGATGGAAGCAGATGCAAGCGTTGATTTTGTAGGCAGTGACAGTGAAAAAACACTCACCATGGAAGACGGATGGTGTCTGCTCCCTGTGCTGACAAATCAGTCTGTGGATGCGACAACATTCTTTGCCCCGGTAATCGGTAATCTTATCATTGCAAAAACAATTGATGGTATGGGTGTTTACTGGCCTTCTGTCGGAGTGCAAACACTTACATCATTAACTCCGGGTGAGTCGTATATGGCCAAGTTTAGTGCACAGTCAACCATGACTTACCCGACACTGTCGTCGAAAGCCGGTCCTTTGGTGAAGGGCTACCCGGACCCTGTAGAGACTGATGTATGGCCAATGCCACAGAATACAGGTATTACACATACTATCACATTTACCGACAAGGCTTCTGAAATATTTGAAACAGGTGATCTTTTAGGTGTATTTGATAATAATGACCGATGTGTTGGTATTGGTGAGGTTTCAGAATCGCATAATCCTGTGGTTTCTGTTTATGGTGATGATCAAACCACCGTTGAAAAGGATGGTATGTTCCATAATGAAGCATTTGTATTGAAAGTTTATCATGTTGAAACTGAAACTATTGATGAGATTCTTGTGGAATATGATAAACAGTATAATATTGCATACTGTGATAATGGAATGTCAGTAATCGTTAAAACAACTTCGACCACAGGCATTGGAAGTATGAACCTGGAGTACACCCGTGTATTCCCAAATCCTGCTACGGATAAGCTATATATCCATGTCCCGGGGGGTGATAATGTTGATTTTAATGTAAGGATTTTGAGTGCTAATGGTGGTAGTGTGCTGGCAGAAAAGACATTCTCAGGTCGCACTACTTTGAACATTCAGACCCTGCCTGCCGGAGTATATATGATTGAAATTACAGATGGTATTAGTGCACCGGTTGTGAGGAGGATCATAAAGAATTAATAGACTTAGTGCAGATATTCGGAGAGGCTGTCAATACAATTTTTGGCAGCCTCTTCATTTTCAGTATGGTATGAGAATGCCTTATTATATCAGAAAACTTTGTCCGTAATATCTTCTTTTGATCTCTGATTTATAAAGATATAACTCCTGATTTTGACAATGAATAATTCTAAATTATATAAGTACAACAAAGTCAATAATATATGAAAATTGTATATTTATTTTGGGTGGCGCATTGTCGAAGTCAGGAAAATGTGACAGTTACTGTTTTAATG
>PKSY01000119.1 GCA_002869405.1 Marinilabiliales bacterium | reverse complement strand
ATAAGTAGTATATACTATTACGCTAACATTGTGTCGTACAACGAGTTCAACAAGAATTCAGACGGGTTCTCTGTTCGGTGCATCAGGGATTAAATTGGTTATTGAAACCCAGCCGCTTGGCGATCGAAACATTTTTGATGGCTATAAAGGACATTTCTTGACAACGTCATTGCGCATAAGGCTTTAGCCTGAAGAAGCATATCCGGGCCATTTGATTCGCTATATTAGTATTTTCAGGATATTACAATTGCCGCATATAAATTTCTTTTCTAAAAGTCATCAATCTGCATATCTCCGTCACCGCTTTCACCATTTCTGCTTTTTCTGTCAGGACGGTAGTTGTTAAAGTTCCAGGTTAATGTAGCGCGGAAAACCGGAGCATCTCTTTCGAATACATAGTGTGAATAGTAGTTTTCACCATAAATATAAGCTTCATGTTTTCCGGTACCGAAGATATCAGAAACCTGCAGTGTGAGCGTCATCTTCCTGTCGAGCAGTTGTTGTTTCAGCGAGAGGTTTGAAAAAAAGAATCCTTTCATTTCACCCTGTGCAGTCGCAGATGGTCCGCGGTACATTCCATCTAATTGCATTCTTGTATTTCTGGAGATTGTAAAAGTATTACTGAGACGACCTCCATAGTTAATACTGGTCTGTTCAAACTCTTTTCCGTATAATTCACCTTTAACAAGGTAATGGTAAAGGTTTCCGGTAGCAGTAAGAGTCCACCATTTTGTTAGTTTGCCGTTATACATTGCTTCAACGCCTGTGCTGTAATCGGTACCCACATTTTCAAAGCTGTTCAGCATAATATTGCCTTCATAGGTTGTCCGTGTCCGTTCAACTTTGTTGTGTGTTTGTCGGAAGAAACCTTCAAAGGAGAAATATGAATCTTCAAACTGATTCAGGTAACCCAACTCATAAGAGTCGATATATTCGGGCAGAAGTTCCGGATTACCGGTTCTGATATTGTAGGCATCCATCCAGCTCAGGAATGGCTCCAGAAACCAGTTCCTGGGTCTTTCTATTCTTCGGGCGTAACTGACATATATTTGTTGCTCTGCCGGAAGCTGAAAAGCGGTATGCAGTGTTGGAAACAGATCAAAACGATTTATGGTAAAGGGCTCATCATCGCCTTCGTGTTCCATAACTCTGTCCGTATATTCACCGCGCAAACCCAACTGATAGCTGATTTTTGAATATTCCCCGGCAAACATTCCGTACACCGCATGGATGTTCCGTGTGTATGCAGAGTTATTGTTAAAAGAGGGGATGTTGATATATTCTCCAGTGGAAAGATCTGCTTCATAATAGAGATAATCCTCGGCTTCAGACTCCAGTCTTGACTGATACCCGGCCTCCAGTTTATATTTATCACTGATAGGATAAACATAATCAACTTTAATTCTGATATCCCGGTCTTCACCGATTTCCGTTGATTTCTGACCAAGAAGAAGTGTTCCGTTTTCTGTTGTTTTTTCATTTAGGGAAATATCATCCGACGTTCCGGCCTGGTAATTAACAGAAGCTTCAATTTTATGACCGTCATCATTAAAAAGATGCTGGTACATTATGTTTCCACTGTAGAAGTCATGCGATCTTTTAGAGTTATCATCAGAAATGGAGATTAATTCGTATGCTGATGAATAGGGTAGTGAGTACTCTGTGTAGTTGTTTGTTGAGTTTCTCTCGAAGGCCATTTGACTCACTCTTCCATTGATGCTGATTATGTCTTTATCAGTGATAGAATAATCAATACCGGCTTTTATACCCGCCGAGAGTCTTCCGCCGCCACGGTCACCTTCAGTTAAAGTGTATAGGGTAGTATCATTAAAGATATTATGATTTTCAAGTGTTCTGTGTCCTGTCCTGACTCTCTGGTTGTAGTTTATTCCAACAAAGGCATTGAGTTTGGAGTTTCTAAATGATATCAGTCCGTCGCCACCGTAGGCTCCTTTGGTGTCAGCGTTCACATTAATCTTACCGCTAATTCCTTCGAGCATATTCTTTTTGGTAATGATGTTTATGATACCGGAAGTTCCATCGGGGTCGTATTTTGCGGATGGGTTGGTTATTATTTCAATGTTTTCAATTGTGGAAGCAGGAATCTGTTGAAGCGCATCCGAGGGATCGAGCGGTGTCGGGCGGCCATCAATGAGAACCATAAAGTTTTCACTACCCCGCAGGCTTACATTACCTTCAATATCGACCTGAACACTTGGTGTGTTTTCCAATACATCAACTGCGGTTCCACCCTGGGATGATATTATAGTTGCCGGTGTAATAATCTTTTTATCAAGTTTATAAACTATCTGATTACGTTCTCCAACAATTTCTACACCTTCAATATTTTCTGCTCCCGGACGAAGCCTGATGACACCAAGGTCCACATTAGGTTCTCCCGGAGTGATTCTGATGTTATTAATTAATTCTGTTTCAAAGCCAATAAACTTTACATAAGCATAATATGGTCCCGGTGCCAGCTTTGCGATTTTGAAGACGCCTTTTGAGTCGGTTACTGTTCCACCGACCACACTGGAGTCACGCTTTGAATAGAGTGCCACGTTGGCATACTCGACAGGCGTATTTGATACGCCCTCCAAAACAACACCTGTAAGCATTCCGGCCTTTGGACCCGCCACATTTACAGGTTTACTTTGCTGCGCTGTGAGCAATAATGACGTAAATAAAATTACTACGGATAGGAATATTTTTTTCATACTTTAAATTTTCTTGGACTTAGACAACCGGAAAGGGGTTTTTGTTTCATTTGTGGAATTTATTTTTTAATTTTTTTTTACCGCTAAGGCACAATTACGCAAAGATCTGCGCAAAGCACGTACATCCTCTGTAATTTCTCCTTCTCTGAAGCTTCGGAGAATAATAAAAGCCCCGAAGAAAGGACTTCTTCGGGGCACAAGCATTAGAATGTTGGTTAACAGAGCAGGGTTAGAGACTCAAATATAAAGATTTTTTTTAAAACCATTACAAATCGTTCAACAAATTTAATTTCATGTTTCTGTGATGTCCGCTGTAAGGCATGTTTTTCTTATGGCATACGGCACAGTTATCCTTTATACCAATGGGACCGGCTATATTTTGATATTGCAGCGGCTGAATGTTATCTCTGGCATCACCATAGATGTTCATTGCGGGATATATTGCATGAGGAGATCCGTGACATGCGGCACACATCATACCCATCTGGTCGGAACGGTTGCGGTAAAGCATGTTTCCACCGTCAACCCATTTGTTAAAGCTGTTGCCCATGTATCCGTCAGTTTTAATATCATAGTTACGGTGACATGTGCGGCAGTCAGGCTCCATCATCCAGGGTTGTCGGGCATTAACACTTTTAAAGTCTGCGGCCATTCGTGGTTCAAGGTTTTTCGCCATTCTGAATGATGATTCCCGGAACTTATCCATTTCGTACTTAAGTAATCCAAGTGCATGGTCTTCTATTTTTCCGTGGCATTCGGTACAGTGCAATTCGTTGGTTGTATGTCTTCCGCGGAAGCAAACTGTGTTGCCGTCGGAGTGCGATGGGTGACAGAGGTTGCACGATTCTTCATCGAGGCCTGTGAGGTAGTTGGCATGGAAGCCGTGTATGGCGGCACTGAAGTTGAGCACGCCGGGTTTTCCGGGAGCTCCCACTGCGGGATCTTCGTGGCAGGACTGACACAGCCTCGGATGCCCGTTTTCGGCATCTTCCAGCAATGTTGTACCGTTCATCCTGTCGTGAGCCTTGAGGATGTTTATCGCTGTCTCATCGGCAACGCCTGCCGTATTGTTCACTCTCCATCCGCCACCGTGACAATTCCGGCAGCCCATCTCCGTTGAAGTT
>PKSY01000260.1 GCA_002869405.1 Marinilabiliales bacterium | reverse complement strand
GTGTACAACTGACACAATCCATGCTCAGAGGGTCTTCGAGCGCCTGAGAAAGAAGGAATGATCCCGCTCCGTTATGGAAGGCTTCACTCTTGCCCATCGGGGCGTGACAAGAGGTGCATTTTGTTTCAATAACTGATTGCAAGGCCGGGTTCTCTACACTTTCGGCTGTTACTTTTGCCTGCCATAGCGGGTCTTTTGCCGCATTGGCCATCATAGTACTTCGCCAAAGCGTTATCGGTGAAATATCTCTGCCTGTACTGGTAACCAGTGTTCCGCTTCCGGAAATATGGCAGCTTTCGCAGATTCCTGATCCGGAAAAGAGTGTTGAGGTTTCCGTTGGCAGTGGCGTTTGTGCAAACAGGAATGTACCCCATAAGAGAAAAATGGTCAGTGTAAAACTTTTCATGAGATTGCGTTTTGATAAAGATACCTGTTTTATTTGAATTCTCGTTTGGCTTTGTACATAAAAGTTATATTTTTGACACGATATGTTTTTTGTAACATAACGAATATGAAGAGAATCATTACCCCTATCATAGTGTCCATCCTGATTCTGGCTTCGGCAAGCTGTAGCCGGGAGAAGGAGGTATTAAAGGTGTTCCATGCAGGCAGCCTTTCGGTGCCACTGAAGCAAATGGTTTCTGAATTTGAAACCATGTATCCCCATGTGGAAGTGCAACTGGAAGGCGCCGGCAGCCTCACCTGCATCCGGAAAATTACAGAGCTCAACAAACCCTGTGATGTCCTTGCTGTTGCCGACTACAGCCTCATCGATGAGCTGATGATTCCGGAGTACGCCGACCACAATGTGATGTTTGCCGGTAATGAACTTGCCATCGGATTCCAGAAGGATAGCCATTGGGAAAACGACCTTACGGCAGAAAACTGGTATGAAGTAATCATGCGCGACGACGTGCACTACGGCCGCTCCGATCCAGACCACGATCCCTCCGGCTACCGTACCGTAATTACCGTTAACCTGCAGGAACGGAGGAAAAGGAAGGAAGGTCTCACAAATCGCTTTCTGGAAAAAGACGTGAAATTTATCCGCCCAAAAGGTACTGAGCTCCTTCCGTTGCTTGAAGTTGGCGTCATTGATCTGGTGTTCCACTACCGCTCCGTACTGGTGCAGCACAACCTAGGTTTTCTCCCGCTCTCCGACAGCCTCAACCTCAGCAACCCCAGCCTGGATGATTGGTACAGCGGTTCCTGTATGGAGATTGACGGCACGGACAAAGCGAACAAAATTACCAAATGCGGAGAAGCAATGGTGTATGGCATCTGCAAACCCAAAACTTCACAAAGTAAATACGCCGATGAGTTTCTGCAATTTATAATGACCCGCGGCCGTGAAATCCTCGAAGAGAACGGACAACCCGCAATTCAACCCATACTTACAACAAAATCAACATCAAAACCATACTGGTTTAAATCAATAAACAAAATCTAACATGAAAAAAACGTTTATATCGGCACTGCTATTATCAGTGGCCATGGCATTTACAGCTTGTAACACAACAACAGAGAAAACAGCAGTGAACTCCATCCCACCTGCTGACAAGACCGATGCTACCAACGATTTTTACGACAATGAAACCACTCACCTCCTGCCCCTGGAGATGATAGTGGTGGATGGCGAGACCTCAGAGACTTTCAATATCGATCTCAATGCGTTGCCCGTTCATTCTGTAATTGTAAAAGAGACTGTATGGACTCCCGATTCCAACAAGTTCATCGGCGCATACCGCTACGACGGACCGTCGCTCTATGATATCCTTAATGAATGTCCGCTGCTGAAGAAAAATGCAGAAGACTTTAAGCCTATTATTGATGTTTATGTTGAGGTAAGCAACGACAAGGGCGAAAAGGCTGTTTTCAGCTGGGGTGAGCTCTTCTATCCCATTCACCGCCATGAAATCCTTATCGGCACAAGCGTCATGCACATCGTTCCCAGCAAAACAAAAGATTACTGGCCGCTTCCGGAAGAGGCACGCATCGTCTCTGCTGCCGACCTCCTCACAGAGCGTAACATCAGCAATCCGACAAAGATTACCATCAAGTCGTTAGACAAATACTTCGAAGTAAACCGCGAGCTGGATCCGATGATCTCAGAAAGTATTGGCGTTTATGACAATGAGAAAGAGGTGATACGCATTACTGAAATGCCGCAAGGCGACGTTGCCAGTTATCCGAATATCTTCTATGGCAGAGGTCGTGGTATCCATGCTGTGACTCCGTTCGAAGGTGTAATCCTGAAGGATGTGCTGGCCGCACATTTTGAAACCACTCCTGAAGCGCTGAAAACAGGAATGTTTACCATCTCCGCTGCCGATGGTTACCGCGCTGCTTTTACCTTTAGTGAGCTGATGAACCGCAACGATCAGTCGGAAGTATTACTTATTGATGAAGGAGAAAAGCATGGTGGAAAATTCCTTCTTTACCCTGCCGCGGACTTCTTTTCCGACCGGTCAATCATGTCAATCACCGGTATCTGGTACACAGAATTATAACTTATGCGAAAGCGCCCGGACACCATAACGTTGCTCTTTACACTTGCCGGTGCATTGATACTGCTCTTTATCATTGCGCCCCTTGCGGGGATGTTTTTGCACACCCCAGGCAGCGCTATCTCCGAAGCGCTCTCCGACAGTGAAGTCACCCATAGCATTGCCCTCACGCTGGGTTGTGCCATGGGTGCCACGCTGCTTTTCAGCCTGGGGATTATCCCTCTGGCCTACCTCATGGCGCGCCGTGAGTTCCGTGGGAAACGCCTTGTCCAGGGACTTGTTGACCTTCCCGTAGTGATTCCGCACAGTGCAGCAGGTATTGCGCTGCTGGGAGTCTTCAGTGATCAGGGAATTCCCGGGAAAGCCGCCGATGCAATGGGGCTGAGCTTCGTGGGAACTGCCGGTGGCATCATCATCGCCATGGCGTTTGTAAGCCTGCCCTTTCTCTTCAACGCTGCCCGCGACAGCTTCGAATCCGTGGATAAAAGGCTTGAGTACGCTGCCCGCAACCTGGGAGCAACCTCCTCACAGACCTTCTTCCGCGTATCACTGCCACTGGCGAAGAACGGCATCATCTCAGGGATGATCATGATGTTCGCCCGAGGAATGAGCGAGTTTGGTGCCGTAGTCATCATAGCATACTATCCCATGGTAACACCGGTGATGATCTTCGACCGCTTCGCCTCCTATGGCCTCGACGCATCCCGCCCTGTGGCACTGATATTCATCTGCATCGCCCTCATCGTATTTATCATCATTCGTTTACTAACCCGTAAGAGCTATGCTGTACGTTAAGGATCTCACCATACAGGCCGACACCTTTTGTGTTGATGCTTTGAGCTTCGCAGTGAATGCCGGCGAGTACTTCTTCCTGCTGGGAGAGAGCGGCTCCGGGAAATCGTTGATACTGGAAACCATCGCCGGAATCCGCACCCCAAAAATCGGCAGCATCTTCATCAACGACGAAGAGATTACACACCTCGCCATGGACAAGCGCCATGTGGGGATGGTGTTTCAGAGTCTTGCCTTGTTTCCGCACCGGAGTGTGTATGAGAACATCGCCTTTCCGCTCAAAGTACGAAAAGTGAGCCGTGAAGCAATCGACAACGAAGTAAACGCCATTGCAGAGCAGCTTCAGATCGGGAAGCTTCTGGATCGCCGTCCCGGCACCCTGAGCGGCGGTGAGCACCAGCGCGTGGCATTAGCCCGCACCCTCATCATGAAACCAAAGGTGCTCCTCCTCGACGAGCCATTGTCCTCATTAGATATCCTCCTCAAAGAAGAGATGCTGGTGCTTTTAAAGAGCCTTCATAGTGCCGGACAAACCATCCTGCACGTCACCCACGACTACCAC
>PKSY01000262.1 GCA_002869405.1 Marinilabiliales bacterium | reverse complement strand
ATGTATTTCATGATTTCCGGTTTTCGTTTTTTATTAAATATAAAAATTAGCATCCGCCTTCCACTTCAACTACGGCTTCCTCTGTATCAGCAGCTCCTTCATTTTTTACAAATTCATAGCCTTTAATTTTTTTCTTTGAAAATGCGTGATATTTCTTGGCGTCACGCTCAATCATAAGACCGTTCATGAATCCGTTAGCCCCATAAACCAATGATTTAGCATCATATCCGATGAGATTCAGGTAGGCAGTAACAAATGAGCTGTGCTGTCCTGTGAAGCAATAAGGAACTACAGTTTTGTCAGTTGGCAGTGTGCTGAGGAATGTTGCACGCCCAAGCGATTTCTTGGGTTGGTACTGGATCGCTCCCGGGATATGACCTGCATTGTAAAGTGCTTCAGGCCAGTAGTTTATGATGTAGTAATTGTCACCGTTTGTGAATAACTCATCAGCTTTAACAGTATATTTAATAAATCCATCATTGAGTAATTGCATGGCACGCTCACGAAGTATGGCGTAACCGTCAGTTTTGGTAGTCATTACCTGAGGATAACCGGTAACTGTGCCTTTAGGACTGGCCTCGGTTTCCAATTGATCAGCATACTTGTTGGAGACATTTTTTAACCACTTCTCTTTTGCAAAGCTCTCATCCCATGCACTCATTCCCCATTTCATGTCATATACATTGTCGTATCCTAACATGCGAAGAATTGCTGTTGAGAAACCTGCGGACTGACCTGAATAGCATACCATTACAATCTTCGGGAAGCTTGCGGGGTCAATGTTATTCTCAAAGTGATTAATTAGTTCTGAGGTCTTAAGGTTTTTAGCACCTTCGATGTGACCTTTATTGAAGTCAGCCTCTTTTCTGATATCAATAATGTGGTAATAAGCCATGTTTTCATGAACCTCATCCGGTTCAATCATGGTAGGAACAATTTTGTTGTTGATCAGGTCGCCTGAATTTTCGATGTATGAAATCAGGGTTTCGAATTGATCAACGGCCTGAACCTCTTTCTGAGTAGTCTCTTCAGCCGTTTTTGCACCGTTTCCGCCACAGCTGCCAAGTGTTAATGACAGCGCGAGAAGCGCACTTAATACTAACCATGTAATTTTCTTCATTGTGATCTTTTTTGTTAATATATATTAGTATGTAAATATGTAGATAAATATATGTGTCTGTGTTTAATAAAAGCAGTTAACATATTACTTATCTACATGTAATTTATATTGCTAACTGCTTAATAAACGAATATGTTTATAAATGGTTCAACAACCGCCTGCTGCCTGAGTAGCTTGTTTCATAACAGGCTTTGGAGGCGGGGCAGGAGCACCACTATTTGAAAAATATTTTGAATAGTCGTATTTTGCTTTTTCTTCAAAATAGCGGTTAAACTTTGGTCTGTAATTCTTAATCACATTTTCCCTGGCCATGTTGTAACCACCGGCAAGAACCATTAAATCGTTAAAGCCTGCATTTCTAAGAATTACCCAGCCCTGAACACCTTCGCGTTCAGTTTCTGCTACCAGCACAATAGGTTTATCAGCTTTTCTGATATGTTTGATGCACTTGGGGCAGAGGATTTTTTCCACATACATGTTTACTGCACCCGGGATATGATTTATTTCATATCTGTCGGGATGACGTAAATCGATAAACATCACTTCAGGTTCCTCTTTTGCCAGTTCCTGATGAAGTTGTTGTAATGAGAAGTAATGGTCAGGAGAATACTCAATTCTGCCGTCAATCTCTCCCGGAGGGATGCTTCCGGTACTGTTTCTGGTGGAAACAATTCCCAGCAAGACAATTACTAAGACTGACAGAGCGGCTATACTAACTTTATTTGCTTTCATTTTTTTCTTTTTTTGAGAATTAACACCCACCTTCCACAGGTATGACCTTAGGTGCTGATGGCACACTAAGAGAAGGTTTGGAATCTGTTTCTGTTCCCTGGAAATACTTTGCTGCCCTGGCGCGGAATCGGTGCATGTCCATTTTATGCTTGTAAACAGGATCTTTCGGATTTAGTGCTTCATGATTTTCTTCAAAAATGAGATAGAAAAATTCATTAAGCCCTCCCTGTAAGATTCTTATGTTTTCAATTCCCGCCTGATGCAACAGGATGTATGCATCTTCAGTATACACACTGCTGTTTGAGTATATGATAACTTCTTCATTATCTCTGAAAAAGTCTCTCCATTGTGGAGCTATAACATCTTTCAATCGAATATTTATTGCTCCGGGCAGGGAGAAGTTCTCATACTCTTCCGGAGTTCTGATATCTACCAGGACCGGATTAAAATCATGATGCATAAGGTTGAATGCCAGCTCGTCAGTATGAATAAAACGGCTGTTGTCTTTGAGAATAGCATCCACTTCCTGAGCGTATGAGATAGAACCTTTGTTTTTTCTTTCAGCAGGAATGAAAAGTATTATTGCAGCAATAATTGCCAGTACTGCTGTTGCAAATGCGTAGGAGTGAGTAGATTCTGCTGCCGGAATTTTGTTGATTTTGTTCTCGATTCTTCGCGTAACATAGAAGGCGACTACAGCGATGATAATCAGAAGAAATGCAAACAGACCCTGAGAAATTCCAAGGGTGTTATAGATTTTAATGGGTCCTAGAGCATTTGCTTTATAGAGCGGTTCAAAAACTGGGAACATCTCACCAAAGATAAGCACACCAATCAGGATTCCGCCGATGAAGAACATTGCATCGATTTTTCCTGTAGCTGCACCGGCAAGGCTTGTTCCGGGGCAAAATCCGCCCACAACAAAACCAACTCCCATTATCACACCGCCAATGATGATACTCCATACAAAGGTGGGGTTAATGTATACCATATTAATATCTATGATTCCGAAATAGTTTCCGAAAATCAGGCCTGTCATGGCAGTAATGGCTGCAGTAAAGAATACACGCAGCACAACAAAATCATATCCGTAAAATACACCTGCGAGTTTTCGTGAGCTTCCAAAACCTGCCTGTTCCAGAATAAACCCGAATGCAACACCTAAGATTATTGCAATAATGAAATTAAACTCGCCGCTTATTATGCCATAGGGTACTAGTGGTCCCATAATAATTCGTTTTAAAGGTTATAACCAAAGTTTTTTAAATATCCACGCTACGAGGTATCCGGTTCCAAAGATGGAAATCATGGAGAGATACCCTGCGGTTGACAACACAGCCATTCCGCTGAGCGCTGCGCCACTGGTGCATCCACGGCCAAACTGCGCGCCGATGCCAAAGAGGATTCCTCCCAGCACAGCCATCATAAGGCGTGTGCCGTTTTTAATATTCGGACCTTTTTCAATGGTAAACTTCATCCGATCCGATACAATACCTGAGAAGTTTGCTCCAATGATAAGGCCTACGGCCAGAAATACCAGCCATGACACCATCGGGCTCTTCCCGTCGGCGGTATATTTACTGTAAAACGTTGATTCTGCGGCATGATTGGGTGCCACACTGTCCACTGCAGCAACCACCACGCTTTTCATTGCTCCACTGGCTCCAAGCCCTCTGCCTGAAAGATAAAAGGCCGCCAGCAATATCAGGCCGAGGAAAAAACCGGCCAGATAGGGATTCATATATTTTGTCTTCTTTTCCATATCTTTTGCTATTGAGGGTTATCGATCTTTTGGTTCTCTTTGGTCTGCTCATCCATCTGCTCGGTGTGCTCATCATCTTCAACATCTTCCCAGCCGGTAATCATAGCCTTCAGGTTTGAAGTAACTGTGGTTCCTGTAGTAATCAGATAAAGGTGTACAATCACAAATACGATGAGGATGAATGCTCCGGCTGTATGCGCCACGGCAACATTCTCGAGCCCGTTAATATCAATAGATTCAATATTGTT
>PKSY01000190.1:3882-6507 GCA_002869405.1 Marinilabiliales bacterium | reverse complement strand
ATCGAAAAGTGCCTGCCGTATACCGGAAAATCATTCCGCATCGGTATTACCGGAGTCCCCGGAGTGGGGAAATCAACTTTTATAGAATCACTGGGAACACAACTGACCGATTCAGGGAAAAAAGTTGCTGTCCTCGCGATAGATCCATCTTCAGCACGTACTAAAGGCAGTATCCTTGGCGATAAAACCAGAATGGAAAAACTTGCCACCGACGAGAACGCTTTTATCCGCCCCTCCCCATCAGCAGGAACTTTAGGCGGTGTGGCAAGAAAAACACATGAATCAATAATCCTCTGTGAAGCAGCAGGTTTTGATACTATTCTCGTGGAAACAGTGGGAGTGGGGCAATCTGAAATCGCTGTGCACTCAATGGTTGATTTCTTTCTCCTTCTTCAGCTCGCCGGTGCCGGTGACGAACTGCAGGGAATTAAGCGCGGAATAATGGAAATGGCTGATGCCATCGTTATCAATAAAGCAGAAGGCGACAACCTCCGAAAAGCTGAAATGGCAAAACGTGAATATGCCAATGCCCTGCACCTTTTCCCAATGCCTGAATCAGGATGGAGCCCGAAAGTGGATATCTGCTCTGCCCGCGATAACTTTAGAGTCACTGAAGTTTGGGAGATGATTAACGATTATTTCAGCTTTACCGCACAAAATGGTTACTTCCTGAATAAAAGAAAACAACAGGCCCGGCATATCATGCATCAGACTATTCAATCGAATCTGGGCGATCTTTTCTATCAGAATCAATCATTAAAACCAATGATTGAAGATATGGAAAACAAAATCGAAAAAGATATGATAAGCTCATATAACGCAGCCGGCCTGCTGATTAGAGAATTTATTGCTTTACTGAAATAATACTCAGCTATTAATTTTCTGATTCCTATACTGTTTCTATTGGTATGTCTGGCAATTTTCATACATTTGATGCCCCCATTAAAAAATCAGTATGAACTTTTAGCCATTGAGAACTATGAACTCAAAAACTAAACTTAATCCGAACCCTTTGGTTCAGTATATAGGAAAACCTGCAGCACTGTTCACCAAGAGCGATATTCTTAAATTTATCATGGATAATGGTATTGAAATGGTAAACTTCCGTTATGTCGGTGGTGATGGCAGGCTTAAAACCCTTAACTTTGTGATTAATAGTCTCGAGCAACTCGATTCAATACTTACAGTAGGTGAAAGAGTAGACGGCTCAAGTCTCTTTAACCATATAGAAGCCGGAAGCAGCGACCTCTATGTCGTTCCCCGTTACCGAACAGCATTTGTAAATCCTTTTAGTGAAATCCCGACACTGGATATTCTCTGCTCATACTTTGATAAGGATGGAAAACAACTGGAAAGCGCACCGGAATACCTCTTGCAGAAGGCACATAACGTGCTCAGGGAAACAACAGGATTCTCCTTTGAAGTAATGGGAGAGCTGGAATACTATGTGATTTGTGAAGAACAACTTCTTTTTAAACCTGCCGATCAAAAAGGATATCACAGCTCTTCACCTTTTAACAAGTCAGAAGAGTTTCGCCGTGAAGCAATGAAGATGATTGCCCGTTGTGGTGGAAATATCAAATATGGCCACAGCGAAGTGGGAAACTTCACCAAGGACGGTATCATGTATGAACAAAACGAGGTTGAGTTTACTCCCACAGCGCTGGAAGATGCTGCCGATCAGCTGGTGATTGCCAAATGGATTATCCGTACGCTCGCTTACGAATATGATTTGAATATTACTTTCGCACCTAAAATCGGTGCAGGAAAAGCAGGCTCAGGACTGCATATCCACACACGCCTTATGAAGGAAGATAAAAATGTGATGGTTGAAAATGGTCAGCTTAGTGACGTAGCAAAACGTGCCATTGCCGGATATCTTACTTTGGCTCCTTCTCTTACTGCGTTCGGTAATACAAATCCAACATCATATATGCGCCTGGTACCTCATCAGGAGGCACCAACGAATATCTGCTGGGGCGACCGTAACCGATCAGTACTGGTGCGCGTGCCACTTGGATGGCGTGGCAAAATTAATATGTCGAATATTGCCAACCCTCTTGAAGAAGGTGAAAGGAAGGACTACAGCAATAAGCAAACTGTTGAGTTCCGCTGCCCCGACGGGTCGGCAAATATCTATAACCTCCTGACCGGTCTTACTGTAGCTGCTCGTTATGGTCTTGAAATGGATAATGCACTCGAAATTGCTGAAAAAACTTATGTGGATGTCAATATCTTTGATGACGAACATAAAGAGAAGATGGAAGCACTCGACCATCTCCCGACTTCATGCTTCGAGTCGGCACAGCAATTAAGAAATCAGGCAGATATTTATTCCGCATATGATATCTTTCCGGAAGGTATGATTCACAGCCTCGCGGATGAACTTGAAGCCTTTGACGATGAATCGTTACGTCCGAAACTTGAAAAAGAACCTGAGTTGATGATGCAATACGTCAGACAATTCTTCCATTGCGGATAATTTTGACAGTTTTTTCTTTCTTTTTATGACAAAATGTCATTACGGATTTGCTTTGTAATGACATTTTGTCGTATTTATGGTCTCCTGTCTTGATTTTCCGGCTTTGGCATATTCATTGAAAATATCCTCCACGTAACAATCAA
>PKSY01000190.1:0-3868 GCA_002869405.1 Marinilabiliales bacterium | reverse complement strand
TAACAATCAAAAAAAACAAAAAACAAAAAAATAAGGAGGAAATTAAAATGATGATGATGAGAGTTAATCAACCGACAGTAAGTGATTTAATGAACCGTTTTTTCAACGATTTTGATCACAACTATGAAGTAAAGAATTATTACAAGCCTGCTGTAAACATCCATGAAAATGATAATGAGTATTTACTCGATTTCATGGTGCCGGGAATGAAAAAAGAAGATTTCCGGATTAACCTGGAAAATGATCTCCTGACCGTATCAGCAGAAATTAAGAATGAAAATGAAGAAAAGCGTGACGGTTATTCCCGAAAAGAGTTCTCTTTCGGATCCTTTAAGCGCTCCTTCACACTGCCGGATACCGTAAATGCCGACAATATTAAGGCAAGTTACAACAATGGAATTCTTGAGGTAACGCTTCCTAAAAAAGAAGAAGCAAAACCCCAGCCGGCAAGAATGATTGAAATTGCGTAAGTTTTGGTGTAATTGGGATTAGTTTGAATTGGTGACAGGGAATCGGTGGAAACATCGGTTCCCTGTTTTTCATATATTTGCCAAAAATATAACCTATGATCAAGTCAATGACAGGTTACGGCAAGGAAGTACTTGTTTTACCTGATAAGAAGATCACCATAGAACTTCGCTCCCTGAACAGCAAGCAATTTGATTTTAACGCCCGCATACCCTCCTTTTATCGTGAAAAGGAACAGGAGATGAGGCAGATGATTACCAACAGCCTTTTGCGAGGGAAGGTCGATTTCTTTATCCATGCAGAACTCACAGGGGCAACACAAAATCATGTGCTCAATAATGAACTGGCAATTCAATATTATAAACAGCTGAAAAACCTTGAGAGTCAGTTGGAAAACCCGGGGGATTCTGATTATATGGCGCTGCTTATGCGCATGCCTGATGTGCTGCAAACCACCGGGCATGAACTGGATGATGAGGAATGGATGGCTCTGAAATCAGGACTGCAGGTTGCGCTGGAGGCCATTAACCGATTCCGTGAGCAGGAAGGCGAGTCTCTTTATCATGATATTAAATCCAGAATACATAAAATTGAAGAACTCCTTGTTTTGGTGGAACCCCATGAAGAGCAACGAATTCTTAATATACGTCAGAAGCTTGAGAAAGAGGTCCAGTCGTGGATTGAAGCCGGTAGAGCCGACCAGAACAGATTCGAGCAGGAGCTGATATATTATCTCGAAAAATATGATATCACTGAAGAGAAAGTTCGTCTTAAAAGACATTGTGAGTATTTCCTCGAGACCTTGGATATGAAAGACTCGCAAGGCAAAAAGCTTGGATTTATCGGACAGGAGATCGGCAGAGAGATAAATACCATGGGCTCTAAAGCAAATGAATCCAACATTCAGAAAATTGTTGTTCAGATGAAGGACGAACTGGAAAAAATCAAAGAACAACTGGCAAATATTCTGTAGCTATGAATAACGGAAAAATGGTTATCTTTTCTGCTCCCTCAGGTTCCGGAAAAACCACTATCGTTCAACGGTTACTGGAGGCCGGTTTGCCACTGGAGTTCTCTGTCTCCGCCACATCACGAAAACCCCGTGGAAAAGAAGTGCATGGAAAAGATTATTACTTCCTCTCTGTTGCCGATTTTAAAAAGTCCATCGATGAAAATGCCTTTGTGGAATGGGAAGAGGTTTATCATCAGCAGTATTATGGCACCCTGACATCTGAGGTGCATAGAATCTGGGAAAAAGGAAAGCATATTGTTTTTGATGTGGATGTGCTCGGAGGCCTGAATATAAAAAAGCAGTTTGGTGAAAAGGCGCTCGCTGTCTTCATTCAACCGCCTTCTCTGGAGGAATTGGAAAAGAGGCTGCGCAAACGCGGCACCGACGATGAAGAGAGCCTGCAAAAGCGAATCAGAAAAGCAGAATATGAGCTCTCTTTTGCCCCGCAGTTCGATTTGCAGGTTATTAACGACGACCTGGAAAAAGCTTTGCAGGAGACAATGATCAGGATAACAGAATTTCTAAATCGGTAGTATAAATGCATAAAGCATGGTTCTTTGGTTCCTTTAACCCGATTCATTCCGGGCATCTGAATATCGCTGAGTATATTATCTCCGAAGATATTGCAGATGAAGTTATCTTCATTGTCTCTCCTCAAAGTCCTTTTAAACAGGACTTCTCTATGCTTGATGATGATTTGCGGTACGAGCTTGTCTGCCTTGCTGTGGAAGATAAACGCGGCCTTTCGGCCAGCAAGATGGAGTTTGATTTGCCAAAACCATCATTTACCGCAAAAACACTGCAACTTATCAGAAAGAAATTCCCGGAAGACAAGCATTCGGTATTGCTGGGCAGTGATCAGGTGGCGCATTTTGACCAATGGCAACGATATAGTGAAATACTACAGCATCATGAGGTGCTTCTATATCCTCGTCACGGAATAGAAAACCCCGGAATTGAACAGTTCCCGGGCATGAAACTCCTTGATGCTCCGGTATATGATATCGCTTCTACTGAAATCCGAAATAAAATCCGAAACAACGAACCTGTGGAGGATATGTTACCTTTGCGGGTGTTGAAAAGGATTTTTAATGAAGGATACTATCGTAAATAATGTTACGTTTTGTTAATAATCCCTGAGTCAACCTATTAATTTTTATTTTTGCACGATAAACAAAATTTATATGAAAAACCGGATTCTTTTTCTTCTCCTTCTGATCGGTATCTCCGGCGGAGCCTTCTCACAGTCGGAAGAGCTGATGCGTAAGTATACCAATAACTTTGATATTTTTACAGATATCTGGTTGAATACTCCTGATGAGCTTGATGTGCAGGCAATAAATCTTGGATATAATATTTCTGCCAGCTATATTATTCCCATTGAAAACACAAACTTTGGTGTTTTACTCGGTCTTGGAATTACCGGTCACAATATCTACAGTGATGCAGTTCAGGTAGATGTTTTGGATGGGGCAGGAAATCCTACCGGAGAAGCAGGTTTTATGAAACTCGACTCCATTATTTCAGACATCAATTACTCGAGAAATAAAATTGCCCTGACCTATGCCGAGGTTCCTTTTGAAATACGTTATTACCATGAAAAGAGTGGAATCAAAGCCAGTGCCGGCTTAAGGATCGGGTTTCTGATCGACAGTCATTCAAAGTATAATGGGGAAGATTATCTCTTTGGTACCGATGATATGATCAAGTTTAAGATTAAAGATCTTGATAATATCAGTGAGTACCGGTTTACTCCTTTTGTTCGTGTAGGTTGGAAATGGGTTAATGTTACGGCTTCATACGGACTAACAGGCATGTACGAACAAAACAAAGGTCCTCAGATGCACCCAATATCACTGGGGTTGTCATTTACACCATTCCACTAAGCACAATAAATGTGAATAGCAGAGCCACAACACCTGTGGCAAATCCCGCAAACTCCTGACTTGCAGTGCTTCTGCCAAGGAGAATTTGCGCTGTTCCTGATATTCCCGAAAGGATTATTATTAGCAATAGTATTGTTATGCCGCTAGTTATATCCATAAGTAGCATCGACAGGATAATTCCTGAAAGCGCTCCCCAGCCAACTCCCGCTGCACTCATACTGCCGGCAAGATTTATTGCCGCACAAATAAACAGAGCTATCGTACTTCCCAGTAATACAAGACTTATCGCATTATTAAAACCCATGCTAATCAGCATCCTGTAAGTAAAAAAGTAACAGATTAACAGAATGATATACACATAATTTGTGGAGCTCTTTTCCGGGATTTTACTATTGGAAAGAAGATTGAACCATTTCAACGCGGCAAAAAGTAGCAACGGTATTATAATCGTCATTAAGGCGATTAGTCCGAGCAACATAAGCCTGTATTTTAGCGGCAGCAT
>PKSY01000348.1 GCA_002869405.1 Marinilabiliales bacterium | reverse complement strand
TCAAGGAAAATAAAAATAAACTCTGTGTAATTTTTTTTTGATATTTCCTTAGTAAATACGCACGGCCGAGCGTATCTACATTACATGACCCAACTTTATCTTTTGATCCGGGATGTGGGCTCGGCTCCGCTCGCCCACCTTTTTCGTCCCCTGTCGGGCAAGCCCGGTGCCTGAGCGGAGCCGAAGGCACATTGTCGGTTACCCAACTTTACATAAAAAGGAAAAAACGCCACGCTGTTAAGCAGTGTGGCGTTTTGTGCAAGCTTTTTGGGTAATTAACCCAGTGTCATGAAAAAGTTCGCAGTTGCGGTGTCAAACAAAGCAGTGATACGTTTGAACATAATTGGTATCGGGCGATACCTTTATTTTAACTTGCAAAAATATTGTCTCCTTAAATGGTGGAGAATAAATAACCAAACCCAAATATTAATCCGTTTTTTCAGGAAAAGTAATACCCCAAATCCAAAGTTTTTTTTAATGCATTGAATATCTGGTAGATATGTGACGTTTTTTCTGCTTTCTCTCCTTAAAGGATATCGATTATCTTTGCAAAAATTTTCTTTATGAATACAAATGTTGAAATTATGTCGCCGGTAGGTTCCTGGGAATCACTGATGGGTGCGATACAGGGTGGAGCCGATTCGGTATATTTTGGAGTAGGAAGTCTGAATATGCGCTCCCGCTCTTCATCACATAATTTTACAGTCGAAGATTTAGCTGAAATTACATCCCGCTGCAATGAAAACAATGTAAAAACATACCTTGCAGTAAATACTATCATATACGACCACGAACTGGAGGAGATGCACCGTTTGGTGGATGAGGCCGTAAAGCAAAAAATCTCTGCTATTATTGCTACTGATATCAGTGTTATAGAATATGCACGTAAGGCGGGGATAGAGGTACACATGTCCACACAGGCCAATGTGAGTAACATTGATGCTGTGAGATTTTATTCACAATTTTCTGATGTGATAGTACTTGCCCGGGAGCTTAATCTGACGCAGGTTAAGGCCATCACAGATACCATCAAAAAGGAGAATATCACAGGACCGTCAGGGAAGCTGGTAGAGATAGAGATGTTTGCTCACGGAGCGCTTTGTATGGCTATCTCCGGTAAATGTTACCTGAGCCTTGATACTTATGGTCCGAAGGCATCCGGCAACCGGGGCGCCTGCTACCAGCTCTGCCGAAGACCTTACCAGGTGTTTGATAAAGACCGGGAGATAGAGCTGGCAATCGACCATGAATATATTATGTCGCCAAAAGATCTTAAGACAATTGATTTTCTTGATCAGATGCTAAATGCAGGTGTCAGAGTGCTGAAAATTGAAGGTCGCGGTCGTTCTGCTGATTATGTGAAGACTGTAACTCAGTGTTATAAAGAAGCGGTGCAGGCATGGAACGAAGGCTCCTATACTCAGGAAAAAATTGATGACTGGAATGAACGTCTGACAGGAGTTTTTAACAGGGGCTTCTGGGAGGGCTATTATCTGGGAAGAAAGATGGGCGAATGGGCTGAGCTCTATGGAAACAGAGCCACCAGAATAAAAAAATATATCGGGTCAGTAACCAATTACTTCACAAAACTGAAAGTTGCAGAACTTAAGCTTGAGACAGACAGCATCAGCGTGGGAGATGACCTGGTAATCATTGGCCCTACAACAGGAGTTGTCGACTATCACGTTGAAGAAATTCGTGTGGACCTTGAACCTTCGCAGAGTGCCCCCAAAGGAGCAGCATGTTCCATTCCTTCAGCGGAATTTCTGAGACGATCCGATAAGGTGTACAAAATGGTACGACCGGAATTTTAATTTATCACAAAAAAACTCAGTCTGTGCAGGGTGAGCACAGACTGATAAATTCAATGGTGCAAAAAGACACCACATATTTCATTGAGAAAGAATACTATCGCTGTCAGAAATCCTGTCCCGCAATAATGGAGTTTATGGTACCCTCATAAAATACTTTAAAAACGACATTCTCGTTTAACTGGTGGTCTGTTCCAATAGCTTCAATATGAATGGTATAAATATCATCTTCAAGCTCTACTGAGAAAAGGGTTATTTCACTGGCAATAAAGCCGTTAACTCCTTCCCAGGGGAACTCATAGGCGTCGAAATCTATGTGTGCGCTAATAAGTGGCGGGTTCTCGAGGTATTCAATACCCGGGGGAAGAGTCGCTTCATCAGTGGCGATAGGCCATGCCCCCACCCAGGTTCCTTCACCGGCATAACCACCGTTCACCGATTTATCAACCTGAAGGTTTTCGGAAAAAATATCCAACTGAAGATATCCTCCCTGCAGTAGTGTATTATAATCACCAATCATAGCCTTAGTAAGGAATGAAGTATCTGAATTCATGGTGCAATATCCGGTGCCATGGCCGGCTTCAAAGGTGTTGGTGCCACCACCATTATTGATTTCAAAACCCGAATGATTATCGTCACCGATGGTTCTTGCAATACGAAAGCCCTGAGAAATCGAGCTGGTGTGTTGTGCAATGGGATGACTTTCGCCTACAGCCAATTCTTCAAAATTGCTGTTGTAAGCACCTCCACGGTTATTATAATCTCCAAGGTACTGATCCAGACGGTCAAAAACGATTTCGGATACGTTACCACTCATATCATAGAGGTTCAGCTGGTTTTTTGTTTTTCCCTTTACGGGATGAGTTTCTCCGTTACTGTTAGTTTTAAGCCAGGCCACTTTTTCTGTGGCGGTTTGGTTCTCAACGCTTCCTCCTGCGCCACTGGCATAATCATCGGGAGTAGCGGGATATCGGGCTGCACCGTACCATTCACTGTTCGTTGGAAGCCTGAAGCCGTGGGCATTATAGTCTGGCGTCATTGCACTAAAAGAGGTGTTGTTGGGATCTGCGTCTTTCACATGTTCTCCGTTGATTGTATATACAAAATCGTAATCCGGAAGATCGCCATTATGAATGTTGTAGTATTCAGTGTAAGCATTACACCATACAACGGCATCGTACCAGTCCACGCGTGTCACAGGATGAGTATGCGGAAAGGATGTGTTGCTACCGGCCTGTGCATTATAATACATCGAGTATCCCTGCGTTGTGGCCCAGTCATACACTTCTTTCCACAGCGCATAAGTCAGCTCTGTCTCAGCCATCCACAGGCCATCCTCCTCTCCGTCTTTAGACATGGAAGGAGCAAAGCAAAAAGTAGAGATATTCTCGCCGCTGCTATAAGATATCATATGTCCGGGAACATGTGGGTTTTCATCCACGGTAACAGTGAATAGATCAAGTTGATCATCAGGGTCTTCAGGGTCTCCACAGGCTGTAAAAAGCACAAGAACAATCAGTTGAAGGAATAGAATTCGTGATAAAGATTTCATAAAATAAGGATTTAGGGTTAAACATGTTGCACTTTGGTGATGAGTTCGCAAAGTGCTGCAATGTAGAAGTTCCCTTTTAATCCTTTGTGCTAAAGAAGGCTGCAAGAGTTTGCAACCCCGGTTTCAAAAAGTTGCAGCTATAATTTATTCCCGACAAAACTCATAAGATCTTTCACAATCACTTCATGATCAAACGCCATTGGAGGAAGGCTGTTTACACTGAACCATGCTGCTTCTGCGGCATCATCGCCGGCTTGAACAGCAACATCTTTTTCATCAATAAAGGCAAAATAAACCACCGAAATTGTGCGATGACGAGGATCACGGTCTACAGTGCTGTAGGTGCGAAACTGTGTTAAGGCAATCCCTGTGACAGCAGTTTCTTCTTGCAGCTCACGAACAGCTGCGGCTTCACATGTCTCGTCCATATCTACAAAACCACCCGGAATAGCCCACATTCCTTTGTAAGGTTCGTTGCCTCTTTTGATAAGCAGTACTTTTGGATCTT
>PKSY01000189.1 GCA_002869405.1 Marinilabiliales bacterium | reverse complement strand
GAGTGCAAATGTATAAAAAAATTTTATCGTACAAGAGGTTCGTAAAAAAATAATAAAAGATTTTGTACTTCATCACAGCACCTAATATCTAAAGCATTATAATTCAATTATTAAGGATTAAATGTCGTCTCTGCCTTTTTAAAATAAAAAGCACAAAACGTTACCTCTGATTATTGTTAATATTCTGTAGTATATTATGAAGTGTTATATTTACCCTGGATGAAAACAGTTGAGATACATATTAAAGGAAAAGTGCAGGGTGTAGGATACCGATATTCAGCGCTCTATAAAGCGACTGTGCTGGGTATACAAGGTTATGTGAAAAACAATTATGATTCAACAGTGACAATAGTTGCAGAAGGTGAAGAAGAAAAGCTGGATGAATTTGTAATATGGTGTCATAACGGTCCGTCACATGCAATAGTAGAAAGCGTCACTGTTACTGATACAGAACCATCACATCGGAAAACATTCAAAATCAAGTGATTAAATCCAAATATTATGCCTCTTTTATTCAATATTGATATTGAAGTTTAAATGAAAAATTATCAATATTGATTAATGAACCGAGGGGCGAACAGCTCTTGTAATTTCCCTTTTCCCTTTGGGTCCGGGAAGTCCCTCAACTACAAAACCTGCCATTTGCAGCGCTCTTTTAACAGATCCTTTTGCACTGTATGTTACAAGCACACCTCCCGGTCGCATGGCACTAAAAACGCGCTTAAAAATCTCTTCCGACCACAATTCAGGTTGCAGATCCGGGGCAAAAGCATCAAAATAGACCAGATCAAAACTTCCGTCTTTAAATTCCAGATCTGAAAAATCTGCCTTTAATTTGTTAAGCACAAAATCATCGCTGATAAAAAATGGCAAATCCCACGGACACTCATGCATTTTAACAAAAATATCACCTGCATCACCATCAGAAAACCGGACAGGGTAATCAAGCTGAGTCCAGAGTTCTTTTTCCACAGGGAATGCCTCTGCTGCCACATAATGGATTTTCCCCTTTTCCTTTCCACTCTGACGTGCTTCCAGAAATGTCATCAGGGCATTTAGTCCGGTGCCAAACCCCATTTCCAGGATGGTGAGACTACAAGCCTTACCACGCATGGCCTTAAATCCGGCATCAATAAATATATGTTTCGACTCGGCAATTGCGCCGTGGGAACTATGGTAATGTTCATTCATCACCGGGAGGTACAATGTTTTTGATCCATCCCCGGTAACAATAATTTCAGGCTTCTCCGCTTTCATTTTAATACATTTCAGAAGTAAAAAGATTCCGGTTATACTGTATCACCACTTTGTCAGGTGAGGCGTCAAAGGTATTGGTTTTTTCAACAATATTCTGTGCTGTTGAGTATTTAAAAACAGCATTTCCCGCAATGACATATAAAATTGCATTAAGATTATCATAGGTCATGCTTTCAACAGGCTGATGAAAAGTATGCCTGAATTCAACCGAATAATCCGGGGAATAAACATACAAATCGGGTCCAGATGTAAGAAAATATGTTCCATTCGACCCGCGGCAAGACATCTTAAACACTCCCTGATAATCAAACAACCACCGACGCGAATTATAATAAAGGTCTATCGCATATATTGATGAAATCGCATCATTTACTTCAGCGTAATACAACTCATTATCATGAAAACCCATCAAAATTAAATCATCGGCAAAGGTTTCATGCGATTCCATCAAAGCTCCTGAGACTCTCCACCATCGGGAAAGTGACTTCTTTGCAGTAGCTTTCGAAAACTCTTCTACCACAACAAGATTATCATCAATAATCATTGATTCGGGATATCGTTCGGTACTAAGATTTGCTCTGAATTTTTCTACACCAATTTTATCAAAACCCAAAATATAATCCGGATGGATTGATACCCAGATATGATCCTCTGATAATAAAGCAGCCCTGAATTTTGGAAACGGAGGATTGGTATCAACGCCATACTGCCACACTTCTTCAAAAGTCTTTAAACTGGTGCAAATCAGATTCCCTGACATACTACCGACAGTATATAAGAATTCATCATCACTATCAGCATAAGCATCAAGAAAATCACCATTAAGAGAAAACATCTCAGAAAAGCTCAAATCAGAATCAAGAACTCCAATCGTAGTTGTGAGCTCATTATTATGACAAACCAAAATCACTCTTTCAACTTCAGGAGCCAGAGCTACCAATGGCACATCTCTAATATCCTTTGCCGTTCCGTTTTCCGCATAAACATAAGCCTCCAGCATATATGTACCCGTTTCCAGATCTTTCCTTGATAAAAGAAAAGCTTCATCATATAGAGTGATTTCGTGGCTGTTTTCCTGGTTCCATACATGGGATAAAAGCACAGTCCCCTCATTAGACTTCAGGCTCATTTTCAATGAACTCACCGGATATTCTGACTGAACAACAAGATCAAATTTAAGGGTATCAAGTGCATAAAGGGTTCCGCTGTTAATCACACGGAAGAAGGATATTTCCGGGGGTTGCTGTACAGGATCTTCCGAGCAGCCCGAAAATACAAGGATAAAAAAAAGAAATACCGCAATTGCAATAATAATCTTCATTGTTAAAGGCAATGATGTTACCTCAAAATTATAAAAAAAACATATCAACTGTTTTTTTGTTGAGGTTGCTTACCTTTGCGTAAATTTTAAAACGAAACAGATGAAAAAACAATTTCTCACATTTCTTGCAGCAGCTTTTATGTTGTTCCCAACAATCGGATTTGCTCAGCGTCAGGCAAAGAAACTCTTGAAAGTAAAACCTGAAAAAGTTCTCCTGACACAACGTGATACTGCTTCATATGCATTGGGTATGGACATTATCCGCACCCTCGAAATGAGAAATGTGGATTTTAGTCCGGAAATTCTGGCAATGGCAATCATGAGAGAATCATATCTAACAGATAGTATTTTTAAAGAAGAAGATATCATCAAATATCTGAATTTACTTCAGGAAGATATCGACAAAAAGGAACAGAAAGCTAAAAACGAAGCACTTATGAAAAACAAACAGGAAGGACTGCAATACCTCACAGAGAATGCAAAGAAACCCGGAGTCATTCAAACAGAGAGCGGGCTGCAATATAAAGTAATCCGTGAAGGTGAAGGCGATAACCCCACATCCAAAAGTACAGTAAGGGTTCATTACCGTGGTACATTCCTCGATGGGGAAGTATTTGACTCGTCGTATGATCGTGGTGAGTCGATAGAATTTCCACTCGACGGAGTTATCAAAGGATGGACAGAAGGTTTACAACTCATGAAACCGGGTGCGAAATACATCCTGTATATTCCTTCAAGTCTGGCTTATGGAGAAGATGGCATTGGACCTATTCCCGGTGGAGCAACCCTGATTTTTGAGGTGGAACTTATCTCAGTTGTGAATTAACCATGAAACTGGTTTTTGTTACGCACAATAAGCATAAATTAAAGGAGGTAAAACAAATGCTTCCTGAAGGATTCAGTATCATGAGCCTTGATGACCTCAACTACATAAGCGAAATCGATGAAACAGCTGAGACTCTTGAAGGTAATGCACTGATAAAGAGTAAAACCATTTATGATGCTTTTGGAGTGGATTGTTTTGCAGATGATACTGGCCTTGAAGTGGAGCATCTTAACGGTGCCCCGGGAGTTCACTCGGCAAGGTATGCCCGTGAAGGCCATGATTTCGAAGCAAATCTCGTGAAACTGATGCTTGAAATGGAGGGTGCAGAGAACCGTCGGGCCCGTTTCAGAACGGTTATTTCGCTATTACTAAACGGTACCGAACATCAGTTTGAAGGCATTGTGAATGGAAGTATAATTGCTCAACGAAAAGGAAGTGAAGGCTTTGGATATGATCCTGTTTTTGTTCCTGAAGGTTATACAGAAACTTTTGCCGAGATGGATCCG
>PKSY01000097.1 GCA_002869405.1 Marinilabiliales bacterium | reverse complement strand
AACAATAGAGCATAAATATTGTACTTATACCCCACCATTATGTTGTGTATGTGTAGTTGCGTTTACTTCTGCTTTACCAACCCCAATCCCATAGGTGCGTTTCAACGACCATTTTCGGTGAATATATACATCCCCGGTTCCTTAAATAATTCTCGCTGATTTATCGCCTCGGCATTGGTAAAGTAATTAGTCTTCCAAAGGTAAGAAAAATATGGATTCAATATATTCACATTGCCAGATCCTGAATAACAACAGATCTTCCGGCGGTGTACCGGGCTCTGTATTTATCAGCTCTTCGATCTGCTTCTGATAGTCCGCCGTGAGGTGTTCCTCGGAGAGTATGGTTAGCACTTCATATGCGTATTTCTTCCCGTTTATCAGGATGTTCCTGTCACTGTTGTGCTCCGGGCTTTTGGGAAATAATTTTACATGCTTGTAGGCAATGGCGTCGCGGTGGTATTCACGGATATATCCATTCTCCGTAATGGCAGCCTCCGGCATTATGGTCCTGGTAATGATCTGCCTGTACCCGGCCTTCTGAAAGCGGTTTTTATAATGGAAAGAGCAGTAGTTGATTCCGATTTCCAAACCTGATTGCTGTGCCTGATGTATGATTTCCAGTGCGGCAATTTCCGACTCTGCCACCAGCGGCCTCTCTGCACTGGTGATCGTATAGTCTCTCTTTATCAGCTGAGTTACATTATGATGGGTCAGTCTTAAATGGTGCAGGTTGAGGTTTGTTACTCCGGCATCTCTCATCTGTGGCAACATTGCAATAATTCTCTCCTTCTCTTCGGGTACTGAAGGAATCTCAATGGTAACTACAGGGATTATTCCTTTTGCAATTCTCACTTTTTCGAGGCTGAATCCGGTGGCGCCAATATCAAAACGGATTTCATTGAGATTTTCCTTTGCCAGTGCCGTTAATTTCTCTTTGTCGGCCAGAATGCCGTTGGTGTACATCCAGATGTAGAGGTCGGGACGACATTCGCGCCGCAGCACTTTCAGATACTCAAGTGTGCGATCAAAATAGAGCAGTGGCTCTCCACCGCTGAAACTTACTCCTTCAAAGCCAAAGTGGTTAATATAGTCCGCATAGTCGTAAGGGTTGGTAAACTCAAGTCCCTGCGTTGACGGTGGTTCGTCATGCTTTTGCGGTGCAGGACAGTAAAAGCAATTTGCATTGCACTTATTAGTGATGAAGAGGCAGCTCCACTTCCCTTCGCCGCAAATCCGGCACCCTTTGGAGATATGGTTTAGAAACGGCTTGGTAGATTTAAACAGAGGTGTTTCATCAATCTCGTTTAATAAATTATTTCTCCGACCAACATGATCATCGGTCATATATGGGTTTAACCATTTGATTTCAGGGAATTGTGCGAATTCATTTTTATTGTTTGTCAGCAATGAATTCAGCCACTGATATTTTGCTTCCATTAATTTTCGGACTAAAAAAACAAGGCACACCGAAGCAGGCCCGGAAAAAAGAGTTGGGATAATAAATTTGGCAGGAAGCTTAAAGCTCTGAAAAGATATACAGGAACATCAGGAATTGCTCCAGGTGATAGATTGCCTTATGTGTTTTATTAGGTAACGACATTAGTGTTATCTGTTTGAGGCGCAAGATACACTATTTCCTGATTGTGGAGAGAGGGATCAGAGATTCCTATCATCATATTTTACGCTGAATATTAGTACTAAATTCTGAGTTACGGGGAATCTAATTCACTATCAACGAAATCAAATCTATTTATAAACAAAAGCAACATGATATCAGTTATTATGACGGGATTTATAACATGATGGTTTTTCATATGAAGAGGTTAATTGTAATTCTGTGTTTGATCTTTTTCGCTGTTTCCGGCTATTCGCAGGTGAAGTTCGAAAAAGAGGAACGTATTAAAAGGGCAGAAGCACCGGCGGATGCTATCAGCTTTGTCGACTCCATGAATCTGAATAACAAGGTGAAATGGTATCGGGAAACCGGATATAGTACTATCTCTTTCGAAGCCAAAACAAAGCACAAGGGTAAGAGAATAAGTGTTGAGTTTTCTGAAAACGGCACTTTTGAGGATATTGAAATTGAGATCAGAACTGATGAAATTTCCTGCAATGCTTTTTCTAAAGTCTCAGACTATCTACTTGCTTCGCACGAAAAGTATAAAATTGACAAAATTCAGATTCAATACAGCGGAGAACCCAATACCGTTTTGAACTATTTTCTCACTAATGAGGTTGCCGGTGATCTGGTGATTAACTACGAGGTTGTAATTAACACAAAAGAAGACGGAGCTTTCGCAAGGTTTGAATATTTGTTTGATAAAGATGGCGAATTCATTCAAAAGAGAAGAATTAAGTTAAGTATGACCGATAATATTGAATTCTGAGATGAGGACATCACATATTGCAGTTTTGTTTTTTGTTCTTATGCCCATCTTCTCATTGGCGCAGAATAACAATACCTATGGAGTGCTTCCTTCTGCAAATATCAACTATAAGTTGCCACGGGACTGGTTTACAAATATCAACGCTGAGTCGCGGCAGGAGCTGTATAAGAATGACTTTAATTACGCATACAAACTCACTGAACTGTCTCTGGGTGCCGGGACAAAGGTTGGACTCAGGACAAAAGTTGCTGCAGGTTACCAGCTTGGCATTGCAAACCGGGAGGTTTTTCACCGGTTTATTCAGCAAGTCAGTCATGTGAATAAGTTTACATCCTTTACCCTTGCCCATCGGTTGCAGACCGATCAGACAACACAGAAAGACGAGGATTCAGAATACAGGATAAGATACAGGCTGTCGGCAGAAGTACCATTAAGCGGACAAACCACCGATCCCCGGGAGTTTTATCTTAAATTCAGCAATGAGTATCTGAATTCAATACAAAGTGGTGAATACGATCTGGAGATTCGTGTTACCGGATTTCTGGGATATGTTTTCACTCCCAAAACCAAATTTGAAATAGGTATTGATCACAGAATTGATGCTTTTATTCACGACGAGATAAGAAATCGCTTTTGGCTGGGGTTGAATTTTTACCGGTCAATTTAAATTTAGGTTTGTGATGTAATCCTCCGTGCAACCCCGTGATTCCCCCGTGTTACCCTGTGTTCCTTTTCTATTTGTCTTAGAATTGTAAGGAACACTGAGTTTTGCGGAGTTTGCACGGGGCTCCACGGAGTTTTCACAGGATCCCACTGAGAGTTCACTTTATACGACACCCGGCATTTCATTAATATCATGTTGCATAAAATTCCTCAGAACTGCCATTAACCATAATGTCAACGGCCTAAAGCATGGAATAAAAAGGTTTGTGATGTAATCCTCCGTGCAACCCCGTGATTCCCCCGTGCAACCCTGTGTTCCTTTTCTATAATAATATTTGTCTTATAATTGTAAGGAACACTGAGTTTCCCGGAGTTTGCACGGGGTTCCACTGAGTGAAGAGAATGGACTCCTGTGGTGGTGTGGCTTATATTGCACTTGAGCAGAAGTGAATGTAAAGAAGAGTGATAAATCATTACACCTATTGACAAAAAGATAAAAGAACTTGCGGTGACGCGTATAAAAAAACTTTTTTTTTTCGTACCTTTAGTGCGCTAAAACCTCTGGCCATAGTCAGTACTTACTCGTATAAAATTGTTTATATTATGACAGTTAAGGAAGCAAT
Organism: Marinilabiliales bacterium; assembly: GCA_002869405.1. Lineage (GTDB taxonomy): Bacteria > Bacteroidota > Bacteroidia > Bacteroidales > BM520 > BM520. The sequence goes on along the minus strand of PKSY01000097.1, from coordinate 240 downwards.
ACTCAAAACACTTGATGACATAAACGGATTGACAAACTACATGGATATTTATCACCATATTGTCAAAAAAGAGTATTATGATTTTAAGGATGCTAAAACTCCAACAGCAACAATTTCTGCATTGTTGGGCGATTTTATAAGAAACGGAGATACAAGAGTAAAGCGTATTAAGGAATCAGGAGGCAATTATTCTTATTATTTAACTAAGAATGAAGCGAATATCGAAATTGAAACGCTTTT
>PKSY01000268.1 GCA_002869405.1 Marinilabiliales bacterium | reverse complement strand
TGGGAGCAGCCTCTGATACCGGAAGTTCATCAGGTTCACCATACACGGTGCAGCTGCTCGAAAATACCAGTGAAGGAATTTTGTACTCCTGCATCCCGTCAAGGATATTCAGTAAAGATTCCAGATTATTGCGATAGTACTTCAGCGGCTTCTCAACTGATTCTCCCACAGCCTTATATGCTGCAAAATGAATTATTCCGTCAAGGTCGGAGTTTTGTTGAAAGAATGCGGCGGTTTTTGCTTTGTCAGTAAGATCAAACACTTCAAAGACGGGCCTTTTCCCTGTGATTTTTTCTATCTGATCAACAACAGTGGAGTAGGAATTTGACAGGTTATCAATAATAATAACTTCATGACCCCTGTTCTGGAGTTCCACAACTGTATGCGACCCGATGTATCCTGTTCCTCCTGTGACAAGGATTTTCATAATTTATATTTTTAGGAATGGATGATAATCGCCCTTCAAACCCACAGGTGTGGCATTACGGATATTATGGACAATTTCAATACTTTTTCTGGCATCTTCTGCACGGAAACCTTCTCCGGAAAGGATTTTCTGATATGATATGGTGTGCAGGTCGGTAAACCCGCCACTGAATTCGATCTCTTTACCTTCAACCGTTATTGAGCGATAGGTTCTTTGGCCTGATTCCCGTACTTCTTTTGGGATAAGATCATAGTAGAGGCTAAGAATCCATCTTACCCGTGCTCTTTTTAGTTTAAGGAAGCCGGCAGCCTGCTCGTTGGTTGAATGGTGGACAATATTTTCTTCCACATCACCGAAAATCCATGAGAGCATATCGAAGAAATGTACTCCGATATTGGTAGCTACACCGCCGGATTTTTCCTGATCTCCTTTCCATGATATCTGATACCATCGGCCACGACTGGTGATATATGTGAGGTCGATATCATAGATTTTGTCCTGCGGACCCTCTTCAATCTGTTTTTTAAGATCGAGAATAGCCTGATGATGACGAAGTTGCAGAATAACATTAATGTTCTTGCCATGTTCCTTTTCGATTTCCTGCAGCGCATCCACATTCCATGGGTTTAGCACAAGCGGTTTTTCACATATTGCATGTGCATCGTTTCGCAATGCCAGTCGGATATGGGCATCATGCAGATAGTTGGGAGAGCATATGCTGACATAATCAATCTTGTTCTCGCCTTTTCTGCGAAGTTTATCCAGGTGTCGGTCGAAGCGTTCTGATTCGAGAAAGAATGCCGAACCCGGGAAGTAAGAGTCGATAATCCCAACGCTGTCGGAACGGTCAAGTGCCGCCTGAAGAATGTTTCCCGTGTCTTTTATGGCCCGCATATGTCGGGGAGCAATGTAACCTGCCGCACCGATTAATGCGAAGTTGTATCTTTTTTGATTCATGATTATCTTTCTAAAAATGTTACTGCATTATTTTCGAGTTTGTAGCGGTCGTTGCTTTCCGGGCAGATGGCAATTCCGTCATCACCAAAAGAGAGCTTGTGTCCGAATCGGCTCATCCAGCCCTTCTGTACTGCCGGATTACCAACCATAAGCGCATAAGCGGGAACATCTTTAATGATAACTGCCCCTGCACCAACAAAGCAATATTCTCCGAGCTCATGCCCACAAACGATGGTAGCATTTGCGCCAATAGAGACGCCCTTTCTCACCATAGTTTCTGCATATTGTCCCCGGCGGTTTACAGCACTTCTCGGGTTGGTGACGTTAGTAAATACCATTGACGGTCCCAGAAAAACATCATCTTCACATATTACGCCGGTATAAATCGAAACATTGTTCTGAACCTTCACATTGTTTCCAAGTTTTACTTTCGGCGAAACGACCACATTCTGGCCAATATTACAATTTTCACCGATTTCACAATTGCTCATTATGTGGCTGAAATGCCAGATTTTTGTTCCGGTGCCGATAATACATGGTTCGTCTATTACCGCCGTTTCATGTGAGAAATATTGTTTGTCCATATTTACCTGTTTACAAATTCCAATACAGAATCAGTGATAAATTTCAGTTGTTCTTCATCGAGTTCTGTATGCATTGGTAAAGATATAACTTCTTTACAGAGTTTTTCCGTTACCGGGAAGTCGCCTTCATTGTATCTGGGGTCGATATATGCTTTTTGCATGTGCAGCGGCACCGGGTAATATATTGGTGCCGGAATACCTTTGTCTCCCAGATGTTTTTGTAATCCCTCTCTGTCAACATCATTCAGAACAAGTGTATATTGATGAAATACATGCGTTGTATTTTCCCCTGTTGCCGGAGTGGAAATCTTTTTGCATCCGGCGAAAGCCTGAGTATAGTAAGATGCCGCTCTCTGACGCTCGGCAGTATATTCGTCGAGTTTGTTGAGTTTGATTCGCAGAATAGCAGCCTGGATGCTGTCGAGACGGCTGTTAACACCTACATAATCGTGATAGTAACGCACTGTCATACCATGATTCACTACCACTTTAAGCTGTTCAGCAAGTTCGTCATTGTTGGTAAAAATTGCTCCTCCGTCGCCGTAACAACCGAGGTTTTTCGATGGGAAGAAGGAAACTCCTGCCACATCGCCCATAGCTCCTGCCTTTTTCACGGTGCCATCGCTGAAAGTGTATTCAGCACCAATAGCCTGACAAGTGTCTTCAATCACGAAAAGGTTGTGTTCTTTTGCAATAGCCAGGATCTCTTCCATGTCAGCACACTGACCGAAAAGATGTACCGGAACGATAGCCTTTGTTTTGGGTGTTATGGCGTTTTTTATTGCCTCGGGATCGATGTTAAAAGTATCGGGCAAAACATCAACCAATACCGGAGTAAGTCCGAGCAGCGCAATAACTTCAGCAGTAGCAATAAAGGTAAATGATGTAGTAATAACTTCATCTCCGGGCTTCAGCCCGAGAGCCATCATAGCAACCTGTAAAGCATCAGTGCCGTTTGCACATGGTATCACGTGTTTCACATCAAGATATGCTTCCAACTCACGGCTAAGGCTTTGTACTTCAGGTCCGTTGATATATGCTGAACTGCCGATGACATTGAGTACGGCTTCATCAATCTCTGATTTAATCTTCTGGTACTGACCTACCAGATCTACCATTTGGATATTTTTCATGGGTCGTTTTGTGTGTGATAGTTTTATAGTTTGTAGCAAAAACGTTTTTTCTTCAAAAATATGTTACGAATCACTAATTTTTTAAAATCGGGTAAAGATAAATATGTTTATACAGATAGGCAATCTTAGCAGTGAATATACGTTAAAGGATCAGTGAGTCTGTTATGGTTTATTGTTTACTTTTGCAGTTTATTGTGATTATATGAAGAGAAAGATACCCGTTATTATATCCATTTTAACTTTAGTTTCCTTTTTGGGTTTTTCCCAGATTCCTGATACCGTAATAAATGTGCATCTTGTGCGAGTGGGGATGAGCTTTTCTGCTCCTGCCGGGGATATGGCCGCACGGTACGGTGTGAATGGTGGTGTTGGCGGCTCCTATTACTATAAAACATCCGGAAACTTTCAAATAGGCGTTGATTATGAATACCTCTTCGGAGGAAATGTAAAACAGGCGGAAGAGATATTTGATAATATCACAGCTTCAAACGGAAATATAATTGATGCAACCGGAGGAATGGCGATAATGGATACATATGAGAGAGGTTTCTCCCTTATGCTTAGTGCCGGAAAGGTGTTTCCCGGGTTGGGTAAAAATCCAAACTCCGGAATTCTTGTCTCTGCCGGAGCAGGATATCTGAGTCATCATCTGACCACAGAAGTGTATATGAACCTGGCACCTCAGATTTTTGGGGATTATGCCAAAGGTTACGACCGGCTTACCGGTGGACCTGTATATTCTATCTTTGCCGGATATCAGAATATCGATCCGCAAAACATCTTCAATTATTATATCGGTCTTGACTTTAAGCATGCCATGACAAAGCCTTTGAGGAATTATCAGTTTGATCTTAAAGGCCCGGAGCCGGATAATCTCAGGCATGACCTGTTTATCGGAATCAAGCTGGGGTGGATGTTACCTCTTTACCGCCGCAGCACGGATCAATATTACTACTACTAGCGATGAGGCTTATTTATGAAATAGTCATCAGGTTATATCGTTTTACCATTATTCTGGCTTCGGTAGTAAATCCCAAGGCCCGGGGATGGGTAAAGGGACGACAGCAGATTTTTTCTCAACTCGCAGGAGGACTGCGCGATGAGAAGGATAAACTGGCCTGGTTTCATTGTGCTTCACTGGGAGAATTCGAACAGGGCAGACCCGTGATTGAAAAATTCAAAGCGCATTATCCCGATTATAAAATTCTGTTGACCTTCTTTTCTCCTTCAGGATATGAAGTGCGGAAAAATTATCCGGGAGCCGATTATATCTATTACCTTCCTGCGGATACCCGTGTAAATGCCTGGCGGTTTTATCAGATAGTAAAGCCCGACGTGCTCTTTCTCGTGAAGTATGAATATTGGTATAACTATATTGATATTCTTGCAAAACATGATGTGCCGGTTTTTGTGATTTCCGGAATATTCCGCAAGTCGCAGCACTTTTTTAAATGGTATGGATTCTGGTTTCGCCGTCATCTCCGAAAGGTTAAATATTTTTTTCTTCAGGATGAAGATTCGGCAAAATTACTCACTACAATCAATGTAGAAAATATTATCGTTAGCGGTGATACACGTTTTGACCGCGTGATGGAGATTGCCGAAAAAAGCGTTTTGCCTGAAAAGGTTGTCCGGTTTTGTAATAATGAAAGAGTATTGGTTGGCGGCAGTACCTGGCCTGTCGATGAAACTTATCTCGCCGGAGCGCTAAAAATATTACCCGAAGATGTAAAGTTTATTATTGCACCGCATGAGATTGATGCCAATCATATTGAGAAAATTGTAGAAATCTTTGGTGCTGAATCAGCAATACCCTATTCCTCGTATATTCCGGGAAAAGACAAACACAGAATTCTTATCCTCGATTGTATTGGAGTTTTGTCGGCAGTATATCGTTGTGCTTCTGTAGCTTATGTAGGAGGTGGATTTGGTAAAGGGATGCATAATATTCTGGAAGCGACAGCCTATGGAATTCCTGTAATTTTCGGGCCGAACAATAAAAAGTTTCCCGAGGCACAGGGCCTGGCAGACATTGAGGGCGGTTTTGAAGTCTCTGATCAGGAATCATTAAACCGAATCCTGTCTGAGTTGTTAACCAACAAAGAGAAATACACACACGCATGTGAAGCCTCTGCAGGTTTTATGACTAAAAACAGAGGTGCCAGTGGAAAAGTATTTTCTGTTCTTGAAACAAAAATTTAAAATATGAATATAGAAGTTGTAAGGGAGAGAGGTATGGAGAGTCATGCCGCTTTTCTGTTTGATACCGTAGAGGCTGTAAACGAATCGCTGTTCACTGTTGAAGAGTTGCAGTATATCCGTCAGCAAAAAGAAGATAAAAAGAATATAATTGTGTTTAACCGGCTAAAGCACAGGGATTTTGTAGTTATTCTTCCTGAAAAAGATGACAATGGTGCACTTGAGGAGTGCAGAAAGTCCGGTGACGATATCTGGCTTCAGCTGAAGGGTGAAAAAAACCGCGATCTGTGTGTTATCGATAACGCTGGAAATGAGGGCAAGGTGCTTGCTTTCCTGGAAGGTTTTGGCCTTGGATCCTATTCCTTTGGGAAGTATAAAGTAAAGGAAAAAGAGGATGTTAAAACTGCCGGGAAGGTAACTCTTATCAGTGATGCTGTTAGTGATGCTGAGTTGAAAATATTGCAAGTGATTCTTAAGGCCGCAGTCACTGCCCGTGATTTGGTAAATGAACCTGTGATGACATTAAACGCCCGTGCGCTTGCTGATTCTTTTGTGAAAATGGCCAGGGAAGCGGGAATGGATGTTGAGGTTTTTGGAAAGAAGAAAATCGAAGCTTTACGCATGGGGGGTTTGCTGGGTGTGAATATGGGTAGCACTGATGAGCCAACATTCACCAGGCTGGAATGGAAACCAGAAAATGCCGTGAACAGCAATCCTGTGGTTTTGGTTGGGAAAGGTGTGGTTTATGATACCGGCGGGATGAATATCAAGACCGGGAATTACATGGAAGATATGAAGAGCGATATGGGTGGTGCTGCGGCGGTTGGCGGCGCAATATATGCTGCTGCAATGGCAAAATTGCCGGTACACATCATTGCGCTGGTGCCTGCAACCGATAATCGTGTGGATGGAAATGCAATTGTTAGTGGTGATATACTGACAATGTACAGCGGAGCTACTGTAGAGGTTATAAATACCGATGCCGAAGGTAGATTGATTATGGCGGATGCTTTGGCTTATGCCAAACAATACAACCCTGAGTTGGTTATTGATGCTGCAACCCTGACAGGTGCTGCTCACCGTGCCATTGGGAAATATGCTACCGTGGGAATGCAGGCAAAAGCAGAAGAACCCTTCCGCAGACTGCAGGCTGCAGGTGAGAAAGTTTGTGAACGTATTGTTGAATTTCCGTTATGGGATGACTACAAGGAACTCATGAAGTCAGAGATTGCCGATATCAGAAATATCAGTACCGGAGCTGAAGGCGGAGCCATTACGGCAGGCAAATTTCTGGAATACTTCACCGACTATCCGTATATCCACCTCGATATTGCAGGGTCGGCGATGGTAAGCTCAAGGTACGGTTATCGCGGAATCGGTGGAACCGGTGTTGGTGTCAGAATGCTGTTCCGCTTTTTCAGAGACATGGCAGAGGCATGATATTCCCTGATATTCTTTGAATTATAAATTATCCGGTTTATTTTTTATCTTTGTTATACATAAACCGGATCATTTATGAATAATCAACATCCAGAGCCGCGAAAAGACTCGAAACCCGTTATTGGCATTACCCACGGAAATATAAACGGAATCTCTTATGAGGTGCTCATAAAGGCGTTTTCCGATACCAGAATTTTTGATTTTTTTACTCCCATAGTATATGGTTCAAGTAAAGTTGCCAGCTACCACCGGAAAGTCCTCAACAGGGAGGATTTTAGCTTTAATCTTATTAAACGACCGGATTTTGCCAATGCAAACCGGGCAAACATCATGAATATTACTGATGATGAGATTCGTATTGAGTTAGGGCGTCAAACTGAAGAAGCTTCAAAAATGAGCCTGCTTGCAATGGATACCGCATACAGGGATGTCCTCGATGGTTCATTGGATGCAGTGGTGAATATGCCGGTTGGAAGCAGTGCATTCCGCCTCGCCGGAACGGAATTCCGTGATGTTGATGATTATCTGCTAACAGTTCTTAATGCTAAAGATACCCTGTTAATAATAGTTAATGAGTATCTTAAAATAGGCTTTGTAACAGGACACATTCCTTTTAAAGATATTCCTTCAGTCATAAACAGGGAGCTTGTGGTTAGAAGAATAGAACAGATGAATCGCACTCTGAGAGAGGATTTTGCTGTTTCATCACCGGAAATCGCTGTGCTTGCCATGAATCCTCATTGTGAAGTGCTTAATGATACCGGTGAAGAGGAGAAGGAGCATATTATTCCGGCTATAAAAGAGTGTTCAGAAAAGGGAATTCTTGTGCATGGACCGTATGCTTCAGATCGTTTTTTTGAATCAGGAGCATATAAGAAGTTTGATGCTATTCTGGCATTATATCATGAACAGGGTCTGCTGCCTTTCCGCACATTATCACCTTCAACCGGAGTGCTTTATTATTCGGGTTTGCCGAGTATTATCACACAACCGGCGCATGATTCAGGTATTCCTCTTGCCGGACAAGGTGAGTATGATCCCACGCCTACCAGGAATGCCATGTATCTTGCACAGAAAATTGTTCAAAACCGAGCTCTTTATCGCTCTGAGCATGGAAATAAACACGTTCCTATGTATCCTGAAGGGAATGAATAAATAGCCAAACAGATTATTATTTATGGCACAGAAATATTCGATTACAAAAGTTGCTGACCTTATGCAGGGTCAGCTTTTTTCTTCACGCAAAGACCATGTCTCTGTGGTTGAGATTCTGACAGATTCCCGGAAGCTTGTGTCACCGCATAAGACGCTGTTTTTTGCTTTAGAGGGCGTTTCCAATGATGGTCACAAGTACATCGCTGAATTATATTCTAAGGGGGTTAGAAATTTTGTGATTTCGAAGAAGACTTTCGACACAAAAGCATTTCAAAAAACCAATTTTATTCTTGTCGAAGATACGCTGAAAGCACTTCAAAAGCTGGCAAAAGCGCATCGAGCTCAGTTCTCCTGCCCTGTTATCGGAATCACAGGCTCCAACGGAAAAACAGTAGTCAAGGAGTGGCTTTTTCAGCTTCTTTCAAAGGATTATAATATTGTCAGAAGCCCGAAGAGCTACAATTCTCAGATTGGAGTTCCTCTGTCGGTGTGGCAGATGAATGAAGACCACCATCTGGCAATTTTTGAAGCCGGAATCTCTGAACCGGGTGAGATGGATACATTGCGCGATATTATTCAGCCTGACATCGGACTGTTTACAAACATTGGGCATGCTCATGATGCCAACTTTATTAACAATACTCAGAAAGCAGGAGAGAAGTTCACTCTTTTCAGAAATGCCTCCCATTTGATTTACTCAAAAGACTACCCTCCCATATCTGAGGCACTTGGGCGTTCAGGACTGCAAAGTGAGATAGATACTTTTACCTGGAGTCATCGTGAAGGAGCTGACATTTCAATCATTAATATAGATAAGACGGAAAAATATACACGTATTACGGCAAATGTTAAAGGTATAGAAGAGTATATTGATATCCCGTTTTTTGATCAGGCATCAATTGAGAATGCCATGCACTGCTGGAGCGTGATGATTAGCCTGGATTATTCCTCCAAGGTGATCAGAAGGAGGATGAAAATGCTCCATGCGGTCGAAATGAGACTTGAGCTCAATGAAGGGATAAACAATTGTACGATTGTTAACGATAGTTATAGTCTGGATCTGGATTCACTGCAGATTGCACTGGATTTTTTAAACCAAAACCGACAGCATAAAAGGAAAGTGATTATTCTTTCTGATATCTTACAAAGTGGTATGCCCGATAGTGATCTGTATGCTGAAGTTGCAGGGCTGCTGGATGAAAAAGGGGTTGATAAGCTTATTGGTATTGGGTCATCAATAAATCGTTTCCCTGAACTATTCAATAAAAATGCTGAATTCTTTCCCGATACTGTGAGTTTCATCCGTGATTTTCCGTTTTCATCTTTTAATGATGATGCAATACTGGTAAAGGGAGCACGAATTTTTGGTTTTGAAAAGATTAATCAATCATTACAGAAGAAAGATCATGAAACCATTCTTCAGGTTAATATGGAGGCAATTGTGAAAAACCTGAAGTATTACAGGGAAAAGGTTATTCCCGGAGTAAAGATTATGTGCATGGTTAAGGCCTTTTCATATGGCAGCGGCAGTGTGGAAATCGCTTCACTATTGCAGTTTCATAATGTTGATTATCTGGCTGTTGCCTTTACGGATGAGGGCATAGATCTTCGTGAGAATGGTATTACAATGCCAATTCTTGTACTGAATCCTGAGCAGGATAGTTTTCCCGCTATTCTGAAATTTGGGCTGGAACCTGAAATTTATAGCTTTTCCACGCTCGACAGGCTTATACATGCCATTGAAGACATGGCTCATTTTAATGGTGATAACCCTGTGCCGGTACATATTAAAATTGATACAGGTATGCATCGGCTGGGCTTTGTTGCTGAGGATATTCCTGAATTGACCCGCCGGCTGGAAGAACATCCCGAGATTCAGATAAAGTCAGTGTTTAGTCATCTTGCTGCCAGCGGAAATCCTTCCGAGGACGGATTTACCCGTGAACAGATACATCGGTTTGAGAGCCTGGGAAGCCTGATTACAGAAGGCTTGGAATATCCTGTGATGCGTCATATACTTAATTCTGACGGAATATTGCGGTTTCCCGAGGCTCAGTATGAAATGGTTCGTCTGGGGATTAGCTTATACGGCATTTCAGGGTTGGAAGAGGTACAGGGAGCAATCGATAATGTTTGTTCTTTAAAGTCTACGATTTCTCAGATAAAGAAGATTCCAATGGGTGAAAGCGTGGGATATGATCGTGCCTTTATTGCCGAACGTGAGTCGCAGATTGCTGTGGTTCCTGTTGGTTATGCTGATGGGCTTAGTCGTGCTTTCTCAAAAGGAGTTGGCTGTTTTTATATTAATGATATGCCGGCCCGTGTGGTGGGAAATATATGCATGGATATGTGTATGGTTGATGTTACCGGGATTCCTTGTAAAGAAGGCGACGAAGTTGTGATTTTTAATGATGAGCACGGAATAAAATCTCTGGCATCAAAGATTAATACTATTCCTTATGAAATTCTTTCCGCCATATCCGGAAGGGTGAAAAGAGTTTATTATCATTAACTATGTTGCATGCAGTGAACTGTTTAGTATTTTTGCAGCCATATGGGTAAAGAAATGGAAATAGAAATCAGGAACGAAAGGGTTGTTCTTGTGGGCTTGGTGACCCGCGAGACCCCGGAGGAGCGCACGGAAGAATATCTTAATGAGCTTGAATTTCTGGCAAAAACTGCCGGAGGAGAAACCGTAAAACGATTTATCCAGAAGCTCGATTATGCAAACCCTAAAACCTATGTTGGTAGTGGTAAACTTGTGGAAATTCAGGAGTTTGTTTCTGATAATGATATCGATATCATTGTTTTTGATGATGAACTCTCACCCTCACAGGTGAGAAACCTTGAAAGAGCCTTTAATATTAAGGTCCTGGATCGCACCAACCTTATTCTTGATATTTTCGCATCACGGGCACGTACGGCTCATGCAAAGGTTCAGGTTGAACTGGCTCAATACCAGTACTTACTTCCCCGTCTTACCAGAATGTGGACCCACCTTGAACGTCAGCGTGGTGGTATTGGAATGAGAGGCCCCGGTGAAACAGAGATCGAAACTGACAGAAGGATAATCCGCGACAGGATTGCCTTGCTGAAGAAGCGTCTTGCGCATATCGACAAGCAGATGTCGACCCAGCGTGGAAACAGAGGTAAAATGGTAAGGGTCGCATTGGTAGGTTACACCAATGTGGGAAAATCAACTATCATGAATCTTATCAGTAAATCAACGGTATTTGCTGAAAATAAACTCTTTGCTACCCTTGATACTACCGTAAGAAAAGTTGTGGTGAAAAACCTGCCTTTTCTGCTTTCTGACACTGTAGGTTTTATTCGCAAGCTTCCTCACGGACTGGTGGAGAGCTTTAAGTCGACTCTTGATGAGGTTCGCGAGGCAGATCTTCTGGTGCATGTGGTTGATATTTCTCACCCGGATCATGAAAACCATATGGAAGTTGTTAAAGAAACCCTGGCTGAAATTGGTGCGGCAGATATCCCGTCAATAATGGTTTTTAATAAAACAGATGCTTATACCTGGGAGCCGAAAGAGGAGGGAGATCTTACGCCGGAGACTAAAGAAAACCTCTCTCTTGAAGAGCTTCAAAAGATGCTTCTTGCCAAAGAGAACAGCCCTTCATTATTTATTTCTGCAAAAACAAAGGATAATATTGAGGGTTTTAAAGAGACACTTTACGATCAGGTTAACAAAATACATCGTATCCGCTATCCATACAATGATTATCTATATCATGTACCGGTGGAAGAACCTGAAGAATAGTCAATTCTATGAAAAGACTTCATTTGATACTGTTATCGATGGCAACCGGTTTGCTTTTGGCCGGAGCCTGGCCGATGAACGGATTTCCCGGATTACTCTTTATCGCTTTTCTTCCTCTTTTATATCTCGAGGATCACATTGCTTCGAATCAGCAAAAGTATAGCTCCTGGGCTCCCTTTTTTCTTTCCCTGCCCGGGCTGACACTCTGGAATGCCCTAACTACCTTTTGGATCTATAATAGTTCTGCAGTAGGCGGGATTGTTGCCATATTGCTAAACAGTATTCTGATGGCATTTGTGGTAGAGATCTATCATTTGATCAGAAGAAATGTATTTCGTTTTCGTGGCGGTCACTGGATTCTGGCAATCGTATGGATGTCACTGGAATATCTTCACCTTAACTGGTCGCTGAACTGGCCCTGGCTGAATATCGGAAATTCCTTTTCCATGTATCCGAAGTGGATACAATGGTATGAGTTTACAGGTACGTTTGGCGGGACACTCTGGGTCTTTGCTGTTAACCTTTTCCTCTTTGAATCGCTGATGGGGTTTATGTACGGTCGGGCAAAATCGCGTGTCAATCCTGTTTGGGCTTCGCTTATTGGTGTGTTGATATTCACTCTTCCTATGATGATATCAAGAGGGCTGTATAATAACTATGTGGAGGAAAAGAATCCTTTAGATGTTCTGGTAGTGCAGCCAAATAATGATCCTTACACAGATCAGTATGGTCTTTCGCCGGAAGAAGTGCTCTACAATGTATATGAGCTTGTGGATACTTATGGCGATACGATGGTTGATTTTATTGTGCTTCCGGAATCTGTTATTCAGGAGCGAAATGTATTTGAGCGAAGGTTGATGAAGAGCCGCAGCGTGCAGTCTTTGGTAGAATATATGAAAGGTTATCCGGAAACCGCAATGTGTATTGGCGCTTCAACATATAAGCTTTTTCTTCCGGGAGAGGAATTATCGCCCAGTGCCAGACTTATTCCGCGAACAGATCAGTATTATGATGCCTATAATACAATCTATTATGTAGATAACGCTTCAGCGATTCAGCTTTATCATAAATCGAAGCTTACTCCCGGAGTTGAAGCCATGCCCATGATAAAGTATCTGCCTTTTATCGAGAAGCTTGCCCTTGACCTAGGTGGCACGGTTGGTAGCCTTGGTATTGATTTGGAACGCACTCCGTTTTATAATGTTTATAATGACCTTCTGGTTGCTCCATCAATATGCTATGAATCCGTTTTTGGTGAATTTATGACCGGATTTGTTAAAAACGGAGCACAGGTTATCTTTGTTATGACCAACGATGGGTGGTGGAAGGATACTCCCGGACACCGTCAGCATATGTCATATTCAGCTCTGAGAGCTATTGAAACACGCCGTTCCGTAGCAAGATCTGCCAACACCGGAATCTCATGTTTTATCAATCAGCGCGGTGATATTCTTGAATCAACACCTTACTGGGTAAAGACTGCCATTCGGCGCACAATAAATGCAAATGATGAGATTACTTTTTATGTGAAGCATGGTGACTATATTGCAAGAATATCTGTTTTTACACTGCTTACCATGCTGCTCATCAGTATTGTACGCGGAATCATGATGCGTTCGGAACGGCTGAAGCGACTTTAAGAGTCCCCGGTGTTTTCTTTAACCGTTTTTCGCAGGTACCAACCGGAAGCCAGAATTGCCAGAATTGCAACTCCATTACCAACCGGAGCACTCGTTCCGATTGGATCACCACCGACATTGCTGCCATCACCATTTTGCCGCGGATCAGGTTGTGCAACATTAAGTAACGGTAGTAATGCTATTGATAAAATGATAAGATGTTTTTTCATGATATTTGAGATTACGGGATTAATACTTTTTTCGTGAAATCAGGAAACTGAAGCAGATAGAAACCTTTGTCAAGATGAATGCTATTGTCTCCATGATGCAGAATGTAGCGATTTATCATTCTGCCATCGACAGAGAAAATATTCATTATCATAGCTTCCTCTAATTGAATTGTCAATTGCTGGCCCGACTGAATTACTTTTGGTTCCGGCGCTGGCGACTCACCAATTCCCACATTAGTCTGAAGTAACACAAACCTGTCCGGATTATCACCTTCACAAGCCTGGAAATTTATTTGACGATGTGTTTTTAGATCATAAAAAATTCCTGTATGATGATCTTTTAGATACATGTTATTGGAATTCAGAAATTTCTCACCGTAAAAGTACAGGGTATAGTCTCCGTCTTCCGGGGCTTTTATGCCCATTGGATATTCTGCGGCGCTGTCGAATGGATTAAAACTGATGGCAAACTTTATTGCATTGTTATGGAAGTATATTGCCGGATGCTGATCCTGGCACTGCAGCTTTAAAGCATCGTACTGCGGGTCGAAGCCGGTAGTAGCATCTTCATCAAAAGCAAAGAAGCAATTATCCTCTCTGTCGTTATAGAAAAGAGCAACTTCAAGCGCCTCAATATCCTTCTCTTTCAAAACACCTCCTGTGCCCGGAACAGCTGCTTCAGAAGTGATGCTGATTTGGTTTTCATTATCTGTAACCTGCACAAAAAAACCCTGTGCTACCGGAATTATTCCATCAGCCAGATTTCCAACAAATCCGTTCCATTCAATGTAGTCGCCGTTGTACCAAACATAAACAGTTTGTGCAATATTTTCCTTTTGGATTAAATCCCAGTCAATGGGAGAGAGGAACGGATTGCTTAGAAGATGAAATCCATGATAATTGCTTGTTTCGCCCGAAAGGGAGAGGTTAGAAAAATGTACTGCCGGATTACATGAAGAGTCAGAGAATATTGCGTAATCATCTCCATTGGGAAGATATATTGAATAGCCTTCTCCCGGTAATAAGGTATCATTTCCGGCGAGGTTATCCCATGATTGATTCTCCTCGTTATATCTTCGTACATAAGCTTCAGGTGGGAAAGTATTTATTGCTGTAGCATTTTTCACCGGTGATCCCATGTAGTGATATACAGCGTTTTCAGGATCATCGGTTGATGTGCCTCCGGTAACCAGTTTCTTGACAGTGATTAATCCGTTACAATGAAGATAAGAGGCAGTATCAAGCAGGAAAGCACCATCATTCATAGTCATCGACTGAATCCATACATCATGCGAAAGGCATGGGTATTCATTGGCTCCTGTGTCGAGCAGGATATTCGTTGAGGGGCCGGGAACGCCATTGCTCCAATTAGACTCAGAGAGCCAGCAGGAGTCGGTTTCTCCATTCCAGATTGTACTGTCTGGCCATAATAAATATTGGTTGTTGTTGCAGTGTCCGAAGGTTTGGTCAGTACTGTTTTGCCAGAAAAATTGATTCAGGCGGTCTCCGGATCCGGAGCATTGTAGTGAAGAGCCAACAGGCGTGGAAGAAGTTTCATGAACTATGATATCAAAACTTTGAATTCCGGCAGCAGGACCGTCGGTGGCAATAAAAGAACCTTCATAGCTGATGAAGCTGAGAAGTCCACCATTATAAGACAGCGCAACTCCATCAGGTGATCCGTTTTGTAAAGAAGAGAAAAAGTGGTGATAAAAGTATTTATCACATATTGTGTCTCCCGGAATAAAATCACTCAGGTTCGCAGTGCTATATACTTCACCATTATTTCCGTTGTATAAGCTGACAATGAATTCACTAAGGGTGTGTGCCGGCAAATTTTGAATTACCACCTCGACCCCTTCATCCGTATCCTTTGAATTATCATCATAATGAATCTCATTGATCCATGCAGTTGGAAGAGCACTGATTGTAATATGATTTTCCAGTATAACAAAGTCAGAATCTCCGTTACAATCTGAAATTGTGAGTTTTGGAGAGTAGGTTCCTATGCAAGTATAACAAAAGTATGGGTTGTATGTAGTATCATCTATCGAGCCATCGGCATCAAAATCCCATGCATATGAGTATGGCGGACTTCCCCCAAAGGATTCATCTGAAAATTGAATAGAGTCGTTACAGAAGGCAAAAGTTTTATCACTTATGAAGTTGGCTGTGAGAGGTAAGGAGCCTTCCGGAAATCCGGTTATCATAGCATAGTCCCAGCCTGCCTGATCTGTCCCACCGTTTTGTTTTGCCAAAAGTGTAGCCTTGAAACCAGTTACCGAATCCGGAATTGAATATGAAAAGCATTCCCAGCCATTTGTTGAAACTCCACCTGAGGCTCCAATCAGAATATCAATTTGTTCAGTCACATCGTTCAATTGAAGCTCAACCTGAAGCTTATCACCGGAGTCAAATCCGAAAGCATTATACCTTACTGAAAAGGTATTATTTACGTATCCTGACAATAATATTTCCGTGAAATCGAGTATATGATAATCACTTCCACCGCCATTATTATTGTCAAGGTCCTGCATTCCCCAGAAATAATTCCCATAGTAAGGTACTATTTCATTTAGCTGACAAACACTATCCCAAACATCATCGGAGATGTTATATGGTTCAGGTATGGCAGAATAATTCCAGGATCCGGGATTTGATTCAAAGGATTGAAATACCAATGTATCCTGTGCGTTTGTTAAATATGTTATGAGGACACATAACATAGAAATAAAGTACAATTTTCTCCTCCACATATCGTTCATTTTTAGAAGTTTGACTTCAGTTGATTAATAATTCTTGTCATGTGTTAATGCAAAAAATCGAAAAACGAACCCATGATGAGCGAAAAAAAATTATTTTTGCCATATGAGTATAATGCAACCTGAACAATATCAGCACACTATAAGGAACTATTCTGATGATCAATTATTGGAAATGTTGACATCGCCAGCATTATATCATGATGATGCGATGCTTGCTGCTGTTTGGGAGGCAGAGAAGCGGAGGTTTTCTTTCAGTGGACTCAAGGAGCTGAAATTGAAGTATGAAGCCATTTATTCGATGGTTTTAAAAGCAGCTCATGAAGAGTCTAAGGAAAAGGCAGACAGTGAGGTTCGTACTGTTCCGGAACTATTTAGCCCAATTGCAGTGTTTTGGTTTACCTTGCTTTTTAATACTTTGTTCGGAGGATTTATGCTTGCCTATAACCTGAATAAGGTAAATAAGAAGGCACAGATGCAGGTATATGTGTTTACTGTTCTTTATACTGTTGGAGGTATGCTGGCAGTATCTCTGATACAACTTGGTGCCCTTTTCCCGTTTGTATATAATCTTGCCGGAGCTTTTATTTTGCGGGATTATTTTTGGAAAAGACTAATCCCAATGAGTCAGAAATTCAGAGTAAAACCTGCTCAGGTACCGTTTTTAATTGGTATTGGTTATTCTGTACTTTTATTGGTAGTCTTATATTTCTTCGGTGACGCAATATTCCCGGCAGCCTCCTGATCAGAGCATTCTCAGAAAATTTATTTCTTTATCATTAAGGTGACGATATTTCCCTCTGGGGATATCTTTTTTTGTTAGTCCCGCAAACATTGTTCTGTCGAGTTTTACAACTTCATATCCAAGATGAGCAAAAATTCTGCGGATAATTCTGTTTTTCCCGCTATGGATTTCAATACCGATGACATTTTTTTGATCCGGGTTCAGGTAAGCTATTTTATCTGCAACAATAAAACCATCTTCAAGAGTGACGCCTTCGCTGATAGCAATAAGATCATTTTTTGACAGAGGTTTATCCAATTCGGCCTGATAAATTTTTCGGATTCTGTGGCTTGGGTGGGTAAGTTTTTTTGCCAATTGACCATCATTGGTAAACAGTAGCAGACCGGTTGTATTTCTATCGAGGCGGCCCACCGGAACTATTCTTTCCTTGCAGGCGTTTTTTATAAGCATATCTACTGTTTTTCGCTCCTGCGGATCTTTCATTGTTGTGATAAAACCCTTGGGTTTGTTGAGCAGTACATATTGCAGTTTTTCTCTGTTGAGGCTTTGGCCGCCCATGGAAACTTTATCATAGAGGCCAACTTTAGTTCCAAGTTCAGTGACAACCTTTCCATTTACAGAAATGGCTCCCGATTCAATTAATGTGTCAGCTTCCCGACGCGAACAGACGCCGCTGTCGGCAATGAATTTATTAAGTCTGATAATATCATTTCTGGTCTCTTTCAGCTGAGGTTTCTCAAACTTTTTTCCTTTATCGGAAAATTTCCTGTCAGATTTCTGAAATGGTTTTTTCTTTTCGCCGTCGAAAGATTTTTCTTTATTGCGGTCTTTGTTGTAATCCTGTTTGCTAAACTGCTGCTTTGCCATCATGTTTTAATTGTTGGGCAAAAGTACGAAACAAAGTGATAGAAAACCGTAAAGGATATAGATTTATGATTGTTAGGGTTTTGTAAGCTGATAGTATTTAAAGGGTTGGGTAGAAAGCATCTTCGAGGTGACTTATTGCGTGTTCATTACCATTAATAAATACGCTGATAATGTCGAATCTGACTTCTTCGTTGATATTGTATGCAAGAATATACCTGTTTGCCGCTCTGATTAACTGCCTTTGTTTTTGTTTATTAACAGCGATGGCAGGATTGTACATTTCCAGGTTTCCGGATCTTGTTTTGACTTCAACAATAATCAGCATATTGTCCTTTTTAGCAACAATGTCGAGTTCAAGGTGGCCGGCAGTCCAGTTTCTGGCAAGAATCTTATATTTCTTTGAAGCAATATAATCTGCGGCGATATTTTCACCTTGTTTGCCTGTTTCTAAGTGTTTGGCCATGATTATTTTAGTTTTCTTTTGAGATAGGCGTTAAAGCGGGATACTTTTCTCTCAATGCAGCAATTTCTTCCTGAAGAGAAAAGGTTTGATGAAATAATCTATGATTTTCAAAGGTTTTAATCACTTCTTTGACGGTTGAAGTATTACCAAGAGAGAAATATATAGGTCCCGGGTTCCAGGCGAATTTTGAGGGGATAAGTTTTGATGCATTCACATAATGAGAAGATCCACCTTTAATGTTCTGAATAGTATCGCAGAGCGGTATTCTGGGGTTTAGTTGATGAATTAGATGAACATGATTTGGCGAGAACTCCAAATGATAAACATCTATATTCATGTTGATGCATTGGTCGAAGATGTACATTCTAATGAGGCGTTCAGTAATGTCATCGATTAATGGACGGTAATCAAGAGTGGGGATAATTGAGTGGATAGTAATGTTTTTATGGGCGTATCTCATCTTTTTGATTTTTGTTATTTTTAGTTCGTGAAAGGGTGCATTTCACCCTTTGAAAGGGTGGAATATTTTCCGCCCTGCTACCCCCTTAATGCAAAAACCACAAAAAAATAACCCATCCCATCACAAATATTTTTTCAAAACCATACTATATATCACCCACAATACCACAAAAAATCCAACCATGACTATACCCGCAATTACCATCCGACGTAGCGAAAACCCTTGTTCGGCAATCTCTTCATCTTCAAAAAAAATCAACTCCACATCTTTTTCTCCGACAACCATATCTAATTCCCTTCCTATAACCAAAGCACGGTTATCTTTCTCATGACCTGCCGGAAAATTAAAAACTACCGGAAAACCAAACTCACTGACATGCTCAAGGATTGTTTCACTGAGCATCCTCTGCATACCCGGCTCCGGATCTTTCATATTCGTCAGATGCCCAACAATAAGCCCTTGTACCTTTGTAAATATCCCCGCTCTTTTCATTGCAACTAGCATCCTGTCAAAGTGATAATGATACTCTCCAATCTCCTCAATAAACAGAATCCTGCCTTCCCAGTCCGGCTCACTCGGTGTGCCAATTAAACTATACAAAATTGAGAGATTTCCTCCTGTCAGTATGCCTTTGGCCCGCCCCGGAATATTCCCGGCGTCACCATTGATTTTAATTTGAACAGACTCGCCAAACAGCACCCTCCGAAGGCTCTCAATCGACTCCTCTGTGGATTCTGTATTTATTGTCTTCCCCATCGGTCCATGAATGGTTTCAATTCCAAAATTCCGCTGTATATGGCTATGCAATACTGTGATATCACTAAAGCCGACAAGCCATTTGGGCATCAGTTCAAAAGTTGAGAAATCAACCTTGTCAATAATCCTGTTTGTGCCATATCCTCCTCTGCCACAAATAATAGCCTTAACATTTTTGTCATCAATGGCATCCTGGAGATCTGTTAGCCTCTCAGCATCAGCAGCACTGAACATATTCCCGGATTTAAACATGTTTCTGCCCAACTCAACAGATAGACCCCAGCCTGCAAAAATCTTCATCGAAAATTCCAGATCTGCAGGATTTAACCTCCCTGCCGGTGCAATTATTCTTATGGTATCTCCCGCTTTTAGCGGTTCCGGTCTTCTCATATTTATATCTTATAGTGCAAAATTGCACATTTAAACATATTCTTGACTATTTTTGCCCGAAGTTAATCATTTTATACAAGTTTAAACAACATGAAAGACACAGCAAAATCCTTTAAGCGCACACTTGTCACATCCGCTTTGCCATATGCAAACGGACCCGTGCACATCGGCCATCTCGCCGGAGTTTATGTACCTGCAGATATCTATGTCAGGTATATGCGCATGCGGGGTGATGATGTGCTTTTTATCGGTGGATCTGATGAACATGGCGTCCCGATTACTATCCGTGCAACTAAAGAGGGCGTGTCCCCTCAGGATGTGGTTGATAAATATCATACTATTATCAAAGACTCTTTTGAAGAGTTTGGAATCTCCTTTGATGTTTATTCCAGGACTTCCAATAAGATGCACCACGAAACGGCATCAGCGTTTTTCCGTAAATTATATGAGGACGGAAAGTTTATTGAAAAAACTACGGAACAGTATTATGATACTGAAAATCAGCAGTTTCTTGCCGACAGGTATATAACAGGCACATGCCCTCAGTGTGGGAATGAAAAAGCTTATGGCGATCAGTGTGAGGCTTGTGGATCATCACTAAACGCCACTGACCTTATAAACCCTAAGTCAACAATCAGCGGAAATGTTCCTGTGCTGAAAGAAACGAAACACTGGTATTTACCACTTGATCAGTATGAAGGCTGGTTAAAAGAATGGATACTCGACGGACATAAAGAGTGGAAATCAAATGTTTATGGCCAGTGTAAATCGTGGATCGATGCCGGACTGCATCCTCGTGCTGTTACACGCGACCTCGATTGGGGAGTCAAAGTCCCTGTTGAGGGTGCTGATGGAAAAGTATTGTACGTCTGGTTTGACGCTCCTATTGGATATATCTCTGCCACTCGCGAGCTGACTCCTGACTGGGAAAAATACTGGAAAGACGAAGAAACCAGAATGCTGCACTTTATTGGCAAGGACAATATCGTATTTCACTGTATTATCTTTCCGGCTATGCTTAAAGCAGAAGGCTCATATATAGTTCCTGAAAATGTTCCGGCAAATGAATTTCTGAACCTGGAAGGTGATAAAATCTCTACTTCCAGAAATTGGGCTGTATGGCTTCATGAATACCTAAAGGAGTTTCCCGGAAAACAGGACGTGCTGAGGTATGTACTTACAGCAAATGCCCCTGAGACAAAAGATAATGATTTTACCTGGAAAGATTTTCAGGCAAGGAATAATAACGAACTGCTTGCTGTTTTTGGAAATTTTGTAAACAGGACCCTGGTTCTGACTCATAAGTATTTTGACGGTGTGATCCCGGAAGTGGGAGAGATGCATCCTGAAGATAATGCTGCCATTGAAGAACTTGCAGCAATCCCGGGGAAAATCACTTATAGCCTCGATCATTTCCGCTTCCGCGAAGCGCTGAATGAAATGATGAATATGGCCCGTCTGGGAAATAAATACCTTACTGATCAGGAACCATGGAAAAAATGGAAAACTGATCCTGAGAGGGTGAAGACTATCATGAATATTTCTCTGCAGATTTGTGCAAACCTTGCTGTGGTAGCAGAACCGTTCCTCCCGTTTACAGCAAAAAAACTTGCAGGATTCTTTAACCTTAGTAATCTGAGCTGGGAAAATGCCGGAAAACTCCTTGCTGTTGCTGGTGAATCAATTAATAAACCGGAGCTTCTTTTTGAGAAAATTGAAGATGCTCAGATTGATGATCAGGTAAATAAGCTTCTTAAAACAAAAGAAGAGAATGCTGCAGCAAATGTGGAGGTGAAACCACAACTTGAGAATATCACTTTTGATGATTTTTCTAAAATGGATATCCGGGTAGGAACAATCCTCGAAGCTGAAAAAGTGGCTAAAACAAAGAAACTTCTGAAATTGCTCGTCGACACAGGTGTGGATAAACGGACAATCGTCTCAGGTATTGCTGAGCATTATGCCCCGGAAGATATTATTGGAAAGCAGGTGACTATCCTCATTAACCTGGCTCCGAGAAAAATAAAAGGTATTGAGTCTGCAGGAATGATTTTAATGGCTGAAAACCACGATGGAAAACTCTGCTTTGTAAGCCCGACAGAAGAATTCTCTAACGGCAGCGGAATAAGTTAACCTACATCCTGTCATCGGCTTTATATGCGCCCCTGTAATGGAGAATCCACTGGCTTCGGTCTAAGGGATTTACACCTTTATAGGGGCGTTCTTTTCCCTCGCCCTCTGCGCACTCCTGATATCCCGAAAATTCAAAACGAATAATCCCCTTTCCTTTTGTGATGGAACTCAAACGAATACCGTAATTGTGACTTGTTGCCACAGGAACCAGACCGCTGATTTTTACCATGTCATCCTCAAATTCCGGCGATTCTATGACTCCGCGCATGCCGTTGATATCCCCGGCAATGCTTCCCAGAGACTCCTCCGGAGCTATAATGTGGAAACGATAAACAGGTTCCAGGAGTTTTGTTCCGGCATTCATTAGGCCATCCATAATTCCCATTGGTGTGGCCAGAATAAAATCTCCCGGACGACTGTGGATTTCATGATCCTCTCCGGCTGAAAGTGTGATCTTGATATCCGTAACTTCCCAGCCTTTTATTCCCTGCTGCAGGGCTCTGGGAATCGTTCGCTCAACCTCATTCTGATATTTTCTGTGAATCTTGTTTACTCCAACTTCTGATGAATAAACTACTCCGCTGCCCGGCTCACCTGGCTCAATTCTGAATCCCATTACAGCCCAACATGGTTTGGGCATAGTATACTCTACAAATCCGGTTGCAGATGAAACTGGTGTCTCTTTGTAAATTACCGTAGGATCGTCGTACTCAATACCAATTCCGAACCTGCTCATCAGCTCGGCCTGTAGAATCTGCATGCGCATATAGCCTGTAAGTGTAACATGCATCTCCTTGTCATCTTTATACCATCGAAACCCCAGGTTTGGATCCTCGGCATCAATCTTTTCCAATGCTTCACCCAGCCTGCCGTAATCCGATTCCTCTTCTGGGTGAATCTGGATTGTGAGAACCGGTGTCTGCAACTGCTTCTTTGCCCTGACTCCGGCAGGATTTCCAAGAATATCTCCGGGTCTGATATCCGGCATTCCTGATAAAATTCCAATATCCCCGCACTCTATTACTCCCGTGTCAACATATTTGCTGGTCTGGTTCTTTTTTATTGTTGCAATCTTCATCTCTGTCTGCTGACTATGATTATAGACTACATCCTTTGCGGTAAGTTTGCCGTTGAAAAGTCGAACATGGGCCAGCCTGCCAAAAGCAGGATCATGTTCTACTTTAAAAACAGTAGCTGCAGGTTCACTATTTGTTAATGATGGTGATGAAGGCGGGAGAACCTCAATCATGGCATCCATCAGCGCATTGGTTCCAATGTCGTTTTTCGCTACAGCGGATAGAATCGGAACAACATTATTCTCCTTTATTTGTGCTTTTATATTGGTAATAATCTCCTTTCGGGAAAAATTTGCTCCCTCAAGGTATCGCTCCATTAACTCGTCATCGTTTGCCGAAAGCGCTTCCAGAGTAATAGTTCTGAGTTCATCGTCACCACCCTCTTCATCCCAAAGGTCTGTGTAATTTGCCCCTGACTCACCTTCATCAACGGGATTGTGCAGAATAGCAGGCTGGATTTTTAGCTCTTTTATTAATTGGGAAACAACCTTGCGGAAATCAGCGCCCTGGCGATCGGTTTTATTGATTACGATTATTGTGGGAATTTTCATTGATTTTAGCGCATGCCACAACAAGTATGTGTGCGATTGCACACCTTCAACCGCCGATAATACCAGTATTGCGCTATCCATTATGTAAAGCGAACGCTCTACTTCCGAAACGAAATCTGCGTGACCCGGTGTATCTATAAGATTTATGGTCTGACCTTTCCACTGATATGATACAGGTGCAGTACGAATGGAAATGCCTCTTTTCTTTTCCAGTTCCATCTGATCAGTAATTGCTGTTCCTGCATCCACACTTCCCTTGCTTCGGATGGCTCCGCTTGCAAAAAGCATATTTTCTGTGAGAGTGGTCTTGCCGGCATCCACATGGGCAAGTATTCCAATGTTTCTGATCTGTTTCTCCATATGAATCCACAAATATAAAACGCATTTATGATATAAGTTTTTCTTTCGGCTTTATATTTTGTGACATCAGTGTTTATAAGTGTTTCAGTGCCTTTAACAGCTTGATTATGATTATCTTTTGAAACTTAATATTGAAAAATCAAAAAAAATATTACCTTTGCACCCTGTTTTAAACTACAGATTAAGTTTTTATCAACACAACTGATTGATATTAAATGAGTTGTGCGGTGTTCTTTAATGATTTGGCCCTATAGTTCAAGGGATAGAACGGAAGTTTCCTAAACTTCAGATTCAGGTTCGAGTCATGGTGGGGCTACAGGTTTTTTTTTAACCTTTATTAACACAATATTAAGCCTTGTT
>PKSY01000018.1 GCA_002869405.1 Marinilabiliales bacterium | reverse complement strand
GTTTAATAAAATTATTAATGGTGCCCCTGATTGGGTTTATGAAGAGGAATTCGGTTTCTCAAAAGCATTTACATGGTCGAAAGATGGCAGTTTTCTGGCCTGGATTCGTTTTGATGAAACTGCAGTGAAGCAATTTGAAATGACAATGTTCCAGGGTCAGGCTCCCTCAATGGATGAAAATGCGCTTTATCCGCAACCCTATGAATTCAAATACCCAAAGGCAGGTGAAGATAACTCCATCGTAACAGTACATATATATAATATTAATAATAAAGCTGTGGCTGATGTGGATCTCGGTTCTGAAACTGACCAGTATATCCCGCGTATTAAATGGAGTGATGATAATAATCACCTTGCAGTTTACCGTGTAAACCGACTGCAGAATAAATGGGAAATTCTCTTTGCTGATGCTAATACAGGCGAAACAGAAGTTAAATATACTGAAGAGAATAAATACTATATTGAAGAGAGTAATTACGATAATGTGAAGTTTCTGGATGAAAATTCGCATATGATTCTTACCTCTGAAGCCGATGGATGGATGCACCTTTATGACGTGAATCTCGAATCAGGTTTTAAACAACAGATTACTAAAGGGGAATATGATATCACTGACTTTCTGGGATATGATGAAGACAAGAAAACACTTTATTACATGTCGGCAGAGAATTCACCATTAAGGCGCGACCTTTATTCTGTAAGGATTGATGGTAAGAAACGGAAAAGAATTACGCAACAGGACGGAACAAACCGTGCCGTTTTCTCCAATGGGTTTAAGTATTTCATTAACTACTTCTCAAACGCTTCTACTCCGACACAGGTAACTCTGCATAATAACAAAGGTAAGGTTATCCGCACACTTGAGGATAATGCTGAGTACATGGAGATGCTTTCTGAATATAAATACAACAATAAGGAATTCTTCACCTTTACCACTTCTGAAGGTATTGAGCTTAATGGTTGGATGATTATGCCTGTGGATTACGATCCCAACAAACAATATCCTTGTCTTATGACGCAGTATAGCGGTCCCGGTTCTCAGGAGGTACGTGACAATTGGAGCTTCGACTGGTATAACTATCTTTCTCAGGAAGGTTATATTGTGGCTTGTGTGGATGGTCGTGGAACAGGAGCGCGAGGTGAAGCATTTAAAAAGTGCACCTATCTGCAACTCGGTAAATATGAATCTGATGATCAGATTGAAGCTGCAAAATGGCTCTCCAAACATCCTAATGTGGATGCTGATAACATTGGTATCTGGGGATGGTCTTTTGGTGGTTTTATGACAGCACTCTGTATGGAAAAAGGTGATGGAATCTTTGATGCAGGTATCTCAGTGGCTCCCGTTACCAACTGGCGCTATTATGATAACATCTACACAGAGCGGTTTATGCGCACTCCACAGGAAAACCCCGACGGATACGATGATAACTCCCCGCTATACCATGCGGAAGACCTTCAGGGAAACATCCTGATTGTTCATGGCTCTGCAGACGATAACGTTCACGTGCAAAATACCATGGAGTTCATTGAGCGACTGGTGCAGGCCGACAAACAGTTTGATATGATGATCTATACCAACAGAAATCACGGCATCTATGGTGGCAACACCCGTTATCATCTCTATAAAAAGTTTACAAATTTCCTTGAAGAACACCTGAAGGATGGGGAATGATAATATTCATGAAAATGTGAAAGGCGTCTTGATTGGGACGCCTTTTTTTTACGGGCTGGCCAATGTGTCCGCCATTAAAAAGAAGGGCAAACCTACAGATTATAATACTGTCTTAATTCCTCAATATCCTCATCCGACAACCCTTCCGGCTCTTCACCGGTGGATTTTGCA
This sequence comes from Marinilabiliales bacterium, assembly GCA_002869405.1. Lineage (GTDB taxonomy): Bacteria > Bacteroidota > Bacteroidia > Bacteroidales > BM520 > BM520. The sequence goes on along the minus strand of PKSY01000018.1, from coordinate 22,789 downwards.
GCCAGATATATGGATGCTGATTTTTCGATGAGATCAATTTTGTCAAAAGCATCATTGGTATCGGGGGCGATGGCAAAAGCACCATGTTTTGCCCATATTATTACATCCGGTCCCTGAGAAAATGCATTCACTGAAGCGTCGGCAACTTTACTGCTCCCGGGCATAAGGTAGGGGAGAACTGCAATCCCCCTGGGAAGAAAAACATAAGTTTCAGGAATCATTTTCCATAGAGTGTTGCAGAAATGTCTGCTGTCTCTGAAGTTTTTAAGATGAGACATTGCTACCACATTCGTTGGATGCGAGTGGACAATGGCATTGTGATTTTTGCGGTTCAGCTGCAAAAAATTGTGAATTCTGAGATGTGATGGTAATTCAGATGTGGGAGGTATATCTGAAGATAAAAGCATATACTCTTTCCCCTCTTCTGAAATGGCAACAATGCTAATGTTATCCTGAGGGTTTTTAGCAACATCCCGCATCCGGGTTCCGGTTCCTGTCATCAAAACAATCCTGTTTGCCAGTCCGGGTAAAGGCTCATCCAGAGGGATGCGTTCTTTTGTGCAGGCAAGAGGTGTTTGCGATATACTTTTTGGGATTACTCTTGAAATATTTCCTCCGTTTCGCTCTGCCCAGCCTTTTTCCCATAAATGTTTTGCCGTATCTGAAATTTCGGCATAAAAATCCTGTAGCTCGATATGATATGTTCTTTCCATCGTACAAAGATAATATCAAAGCGTTGGATTCCGAAGCGGAACAGAGAAATAGATCTCTCTTTGAGCGTTAAGTGCTTGTTTTTTAAGTTTTATATACTTAATTTTGCGCCCTCTAAATGAGATAATTTTTATAAATTTAATTAAAGGTAGGTATTTACTATGATTATTGTGCCCGTAAAAGAAGGCGAAAGCATCGACAGAGCGCTGAAGAAACTGAAGCGTAAGTTTGAAAAAACCGGTACTGTTAAAGAGCTTCGCGCAAGAAAAACTTATGACAAACCATCTGTCATCAAGAGAGAGAAAATGCAAAAAGCTGTTTACGTTCAGAAACTGAGAGATCAGGCAGATCAGTAAACGTTTTCTTGATTTTTTGGGCAGGAAGAAAATTTGCCGGAACGGATTTTTTTGATTATCTTTAATCATTAATTCGTACCAACGCAGGTTTTCTTCTTTTTTTTGTCTATGCAAAATACACTACAGGAACGTTTTTATTCATATCTGCAATTCGAAAAGCGCCGCTCATCCCATACCATCAGATCATACCAGTCTGATATATCATCATTTTGTATTTATATTAATAAGGTGTATGACATCAACGACCTGAAGCAGGTCTCATCTGCCATGGTGCGATCCTGGATAGTCGACCTTGTTGAGTCCAACCAAAGTGTGGCCACCATTCGCCGAAAACTGGCATCTCTGCGATCGTTATATAAATATGGTATAAAGGTGGCTGAAATATCAATGAACCCCGTTGAAACTATTCAGGCTCCTAAGCAGGGGAAACGCCTGCCGGTTTACTATCAGGAAAATGAAATGGATAAACTGTTTAATGACATCTCGTTTGAAAATGGTTTTGAAGGCATTCGCGACAGAGTTGTGCTTGAAATATTATATTCCACAGGCATGCGAAATGAAGAATTGGTTAAACTAAAAGATTCCGATGTTGATGAAAAACAGAAATTTGTTAAGGTAACAGGAAAAAGAAACAAACAGCGGATAATCCCTGTCAGCGACCGCCTGTTAAAGAATGTTAAGATGTATAAGGAAATCCGGAATAAGACGTTCTCAGGAATAAACAATATGGAGACTTTGATTGTTTCAAATAATGGGAATAACGCATATCCAAAGCTTATCTACCGTATCGTTCATGAATATTTATCGGAAGTTACAACAATGAATAAACGTAGTCCTCATAAGCTAAGGCATACCTTTGCCACACATATGCTTAATGCAGGCGCAGATTTAAATACAATAAAAGAACTGTTGGGGCATGCCAGCCTGGATGCAACCCAGGTATATACCCATAACAGTATCGACCAACTTAAAAGCATTTATAAACAGGCTCATCCCGGAGCCTAAATAAACAAGGAGGTATTATGAGTATCAGTATTAATGCTGTAGGTTTTAAACCCGATGCAAAACTGGAAGAATTTATTGAGAAAAAAGTGGAAAAAATCAGCAGCCTTTACGATGGAGTTATAGGTTCAGAGGTTACCCTGAAGGTTGATGCAAAAGAACGGCCGGATAATAAAATTACTGAAATACGCTTGTTGATACCCGGGGATGATCTTTTTGCGAAAAAACAGTCTGCAACCTTTGAAGAAGGTACTGATCATGCATGTGGAGCAATTAAGAAACAGCTTGTTAAACGTAAAGATCGTGTTCGCGGAAAATAAATCGTTAAAAAACTCATTTTTTTTAGAGAATCTTTTGTTTGTTAAAATTAATGTTAATACATTTGCAGTCCTTTTTGAGAGGGCTGCTTTTTTATGAGTAGCAACGTTATTAAATATATTGATTGCCGATGTAGCTCAGTTGGCCAGAGCAGCTGATTTGTAATCAGCCGGTCGGCGGTTCGAATCCGTCCATCGGCTCTCTATGTTGGGGAGATTCCAGAGCGGTCAAATGGGGCAGACTGTAAATCTGTTGGCTAAGCCTTCGGAGGTTCGAATCCTCCTCTCCCCACAACATATGTTCTTATAATAAATGAAATTAACGCGGGAGTAGCTCATCCGGTAGAGCGACAGCCTTCCAAGCTGTAGGTGGCGGGTTCGAGTCCCGTCTCCCGCTCATTGGCCGTTGTAGCTCAGGGGTAGAGCACTTCCTTGGTAAGGAAGAGGTCTCGAGTTCAAATCTCGACAACGGCTCAAATTAGAAAATAATAAATAGAATAAGCAGACACATAACCTAAATTATTCGAAGATGGCAAAAGAATCATTTGATCGGTCCAAACCGCACGTAAACATCGGAACAATTGGTCACGTTGACCACGGTAAAACTACTCTTACTGCTGCAATTACGCTTAACATGCAGGAAAAAGGTCTTGCCGAATTCGCGTCTTTCGACTCAATCGATAACGCACCTGAAGAAAAAGAAAGAGGTATCACCATTAATACCGCTCACGTAGAATATCAGACTGAGAACCGTCACTATGCACACGTTGACTGTCCTGGTCACGCTGACTACGTTAAGAACATGGTAACTGGTGCTGCTCAGATGGACGGCGCTATCCTCGTTGTAGCTGCAACTGATGGTCCTATGCCACAGACTCGTGAGCATATCCTCCTCGCTCGTCAGGTAGGTGTTCCAAGACTTGTTGTTTTCATGAACAAAGTTGACCTCGTTGACGATGAAGAGCTCCTCGAACTCGTTGAGATGGAAATCAGAGACCTCCTCAGCTTCTACGAATTTGATGGCGACGAAACTCCTGTAATCCAGGGTTCTGCACTTGGTGGACTCAATAACGAGCCTAAGTGGGTTGAGAAAATTGTTGAACTTATGGAAGCCTGTGATACATATATCCCATTGCCTCCACGTGATGTTGATAAGCCATTCCTCATGCCTATCGAGGATGTATTCTCTATCACCGGACGTGGTACTGTAGCAACTGGTCGTATCGAAACTGGTGTTATTAAAGTTGGTGAACCTGTTGATATCATTGGTCTTGGCGCTGAAAAACTGAAGTCAGTTTGTACTGGTGTTGAGATGTTCCGTAAGATCCTCGATCGTGGTGAAGCCGGTGATAACGCTGGTATCCTCCTCCGTGGTATTGACAAGAATGAAATCCGTCGTGGTATGGTAATCGCGAAACCGGGTTCTATTCTTCCTCATAAAAAATTCCAGGCTGAGGTTTATATCCTTAAGAAAGAAGAAGGTGGACGTCACACTCCATTCCATGATAACTACCGCCCTCAGTTCTACTTCCGTACAACTGACGTAACAGGTGAGATTAAACTTCCTGATGGAGTTGAAATGGTAATGCCAGGTGATAACCTTACTATTACTGTTGAACTGATCGCTGAAGTAGCTATGGATAAAAACCTCCGCTTCGCAATCCGTGAAGGTGGTCGTACCGTAGGTGCCGGTCAGGTAACAGAACTCCTTGACTAAGAATTAGTCTTCAATAAAATACTAGGTTATTGTGGTTAAAGGTTTCCCCGGGAAACTGCCCGGGGATCCTTTCACTGCAAAAACCTTAAAAGCCTTTAAAGGCTAAACACGGGTGTAGCTCAATTGGTAGAGTAGTGGTCTCCAAAACCATTGGCTGTGGGTTCGAGTCCTACCACCCGTGCAAATTTAAAACATCATGGCTAAAACAAAAGTTGGTAAGTATATTCAGGAAAGCTATGAGGAACTTGTAAACAAAGTGTCCTGGCCTACCTGGAAAGAACTGCAAAATAGCTCCATAGTAGTTTCGATTGCATCACTGATCATCGCATTAGTGGTGTTTTTAATGGATATATCCTTTAAAAATGTACTCGAAGTTTTCTATAGCTTATTTATGTAATAACGTCCGTTAAAAGTCGAAAAGAGGATAATAATGAGTGAAGCGCCGGAAAAGAAGTGGTATGTTGTCAGGGCTATTAGTGGCAAAGAAAAACGTGTGAAACAGTATCTCGAATCTGAAATCTCACGTAATAATTTGCAGGACTTTGTAACCCAGATACTCATCCCCACTGAAAAGGTCTTTCAGGTACGTAACGGAAAAAAAATCTCCAAAGAGAGAAATTATTTCCCCGGTTATGTATTAATTGAGGCCGCCCTTGTGGGTGAGGTCGCTCACGTCATTAAAAATACTCCTGATGTACTCGGTTTTTTGGGAACCAAGGGTGTTGCTGAACCACTTCGACCTTCTGAAGTGAACAGAATACTCGGTAAAGTAGATGAACTTTCCGAACAGGGCGAAGAAGTTAATGTGCCCTTTATCGTTGGTGAGTCTGTGAAGGTTACCGATGGACCGTTTAACAGTTTTAGCGGGATTATCGAGGAGATCAATGAAGAGAAGAAGAAATTGAAAGTGATGGTGAAGATCTTCGGTCGAAAAACCCCTCTTGAACTGGGCTTTATGCAAGTAGAAAAAGAATAATAACCGGCTGCTTCCAACCAAATACGGTAATTAGAAATTTCCAAACAAAAACAAAATGGCAAAAGAAGTTGTAGGCCTTATCAAATTGCAAATCAAGGGCGGCGCTGCGAACCCCTCGCCACCGGTAGGACCCGCATTGGGTGCTAAAGGTGTTAACATTATGGAGTTCTGTAAGCAGTTTAATGCCCGTACCCAGGATAAGGCTGGAAAAGTATTACCTGTTATCATCAGTGTTTACAAAGACAAGTCTTTCAGCTTCATCATTAAAACGCCACCCGCTGCAGTTCAACTGCTCGACGCCGCTAAAATTAAAAGCGGATCTGCAGAACCGAACAGGGTTAAAGTGGCAACGGTGACCTGGGATGCTGTCAAGCAAATTGCTGAAGACAAAATGGCAGATCTTAACTGCTTTACAGTTGAATCCGCTATGAGTATGGTAGCAGGTACAGCCAGAAGCATGGGTATCAAAATTAAAGGGGCACGCCCTTTCTAATGAAATTGAAGTAAAACATTTTAACATTTGGTTGAATGGCTAAAATTACAAAAAATCAAAAAGAAGCTTTTGACAAGTTTGAACGCCAACACGATTATTCATTCGAAGAGGCTGTAGAACTTGTAAAGAGTATTTCCTTTACGAAATTTGATGCCTCCTTCGACGTTGATGTGCGACTTGGGGTTGATCCCAGGAAAGCCAACCAAATGGTACGTGGAACGGTTACGCTTCCTCATGGTACAGGTAAAGAGAAAAAAGTTCTCGTTCTCTGTACTCCTGAAAAGGAAGAAGAAGCTAAAACCGCAGGCGCTGACTATGTAGGCCTGGATGAATATATCCAGAAAATTAAAGGCGGTTGGACCGACATTGATGTCGTGATAACTATGCCTAATGTGATGCCTAAGGTTGGCCCTTTAGGGCGTATACTTGGACCCCGCGGTCTGATGCCTAACCCTAAAACAGGTACCGTTACAATGGATATCGCTAAAGCGGTTCAGGAGGTGAAGTCCGGTAAAATCGACTTTAAAGTAGACAAGTATGGTATTATCCATGCTTCTGTAGGTCGTGTTTCCTTCTCGAAGGAGCAACTACTTGACAATGCACGCGAGTTTGTCCATACGATTGTAAAACTCAAGCCCGCCGCAGCTAAAGGAACCTATATGAAAAGCCTGTACTTCTCCAGTACAATGAGTCCTGGCGTGAAGGTGGATACAAAATCACTTAACGCCTAATTATTAATCGCTAAACTATAAGTCAATGACAAGAAATGAGAAACAACAACTTATAGATAGCCTTGCAGAGCAACTGGAAGCAAATAGTTATATCTATTTGACAAATACAGGTGAACTAAACGCAGAAACAGAAAGCAGCCTTCGCCGCTTCTGCTTTAAGCGTAATGTGAAACTCCAGGTAGTAAAAAATACTTTGCTCAAAAAGGCAATGGAGAAATCTCAAAAAGATTTCGATGACATCTACCCCGTTCTGAAGGGACAAACTGCCCTGATGTTTGCCGAAGCTGGTAACATCCCGGCAAAACTTATTAAAGATTTCCGCAAGGAATTCAAAAATGAGAAACCGCTCCTTAAAGGTGCTTATGTTGAAGAAATGATCTATGTGGGTGAAGAAAACCTCGAACTGCTTGCTAATATCAAAAGCAAAAACGAGCTTATAGCCGATGTGGTACTCCTTCTTCAATCACCTGCGAAGAACGTTGTCAATGCACTCCAATCTGGTGGAAATATCCTTACAGGCGTGCTTAAAACTTTGGGAGAAAGAGAATAATTATACTCCCGATTTTATTATTAATACAATTTAAATTTTTAGTAGAAAACCTTTTAAATAAATAATCGAAATGGCAGACTTAAAAGAATTTGCAGAACAGTTAGTAAATTTGACTGTAAAAGAAGTTAACGAGTTAGCTGAAATCCTTAAGGAAGAATATGGTATTGAACCTGCCGCAGCTGCAGCTGTAGTTGCCGGCCCTGTTGGTGCTGCTGAAGAAGCCGCTGAGGAACAAACTGAATTTGATGTAATCCTTAAAGCTGCAGGCGCGAAAAAACTCGCTGTTGTGAAACTCGTAAAAGAACTTACTTCTCTCGGTCTGAAAGAAGCTAAAGAATTAGTTGACTCTGCTCCTAAAGCTATCAAAGAAGCAGTATCTAAAGACGAGGCTGAAGCACTTAAATCTCAGTTAGAGGAGGCTGGTGCAGAGGTTGAAGTTAAGTAAGATATTAGTCACCTTGTGATAAGAGATAGACTGCGGTCCATGCTTTTTTGGGCCTTGGTCTATTTCTTGTTTTACGTATTCTGGTTTTTTAGTTTTTACATATATCTTATATTTTAATAATTTATCGACCTTGGGCCCTATGAAAAAACAACGTATCAATTTTGGTAAAACCAAAATCAGAGTTGATTACCCGGACTTACTAGATATTCAGCTGAAATCCTTCCAGGACTTCTTTCAGCTTGAGACCAATCCGGACAACAGGATGAATGAGGGTCTCTTCAAAGTTTTTTCCGAAAACTTTCCTATCACTGACGCTCGAAACAATTTTGTGCTCGAGTTCCTTGATTATTTTATCGATCCTCCAAGGTATTCTATTACTGAATGCATCGAACGAGGACTCACTTACAGCGTTCCTCTTAAAGCCAAATTGAAACTCTATTGTACCGACCCTGATCATGAGGACTTTGAAACTATAATTCAGGATGTTTATCTGGGAATGATTCCCTACATGACTCCCAAAGGAACCTTCATTATCAACGGTGCTGAACGTGTCGTGGTTTCCCAACTCCATCGTTCTCCCGGTGTTTTCTTCGGTACTTCATACCACGCTAACGGTACTCAGCTGTTCTCCGCCCGTATCATTCCTTTCAAAGGTTCCTGGATGGAGTTTACTACTGATATCAATAACGTGATGTATGCTTACATCGACAGAAAAAAGAAATTGCCTGTTACTACTCTTCTCCGTGCTATTGGATATGAAAGTGACAAAGATATCCTGGAGATCTTCGACCTTGCTGAAGAAATAAAAGTTACAAAAACAGGCCTTAAAAAAGCTCTTGGCCGCCGCCTCGCTGCTCGCGTTGTCCGCTCCTGGGTAGAGGACTTTGTAGATGAAGATACCGGTGAAGTTGTTTCCATCGAACGTACTGAGGTAATCATTGACCGTGAAACTGAACTCGCAGCTGAACATATCGATCAAATGGTTGACGCTGGTGTTAAAACAGTTCTGCTGCATAAACAGGATCATGATCATGTTGATTTCTCCGTGATATTTAATACCTTACAGAAAGATACAGCTAACTCTGAAAAAGAAGCTATTGAATATATCTATCGTCAGCTGCGTAATGCCGAACCGCCTGATGAAGAAACTGCTCGCGGGATTATCGATAAACTCTTCTTCTCCGATAAGCGTTATGATTTAGGTGAAGTAGGCCGGTATAAGATTAATCGCAAACTGAACCTTGATATTTCTGACGATATCAGAGTGCTGACTAAAGAGGATATTATCTCCATTATAAAGCATCTCATTGAGTTAGTTAACGCCCGTACCGAAGTCGATGATATTGACCACCTTAGTAACCGTCGTATCCGTACCGTCGGTGAACAGCTATATAATCAGTTCGGTGTTGGTCTCGCTCGTATGGCCCGTACTATTCGTGAGCGTATGAATGTTCGTGATAATGAGGTCTTTACGCCAACTGATCTAATCAATGCCAAAACTTTAAGCTCGGTTATTAATTCCTTCTTTGGAACCAACCAGCTTTCTCAGTTTATGGATCAGACTAACCCACTGTCGGAAATTACTCATAAACGTCGTATCTCCGCTCTTGGTCCTGGTGGTCTTTCCCGTGAAAGAGCCGGCTTTGAGGTGAGGGATGTACACTATACACATTACGGGCGTCTCTGTACTATCGAAACTCCTGAAGGTCCAAACATCGGTCTTATCTCCTCTCTTTGTGTTTTTGCACAGATTAATAAACTTGGATTTATTGAAACACCTTATATCCCTGTTGAAAATGGTGCGCTCAACACAGATGTTGATCCAATTTATCTAAGTGCTGAAGAAGAAGAGAGTAAGATTATCGCTCAGGCGATAACGCCGGTTACCGAAGACGATAAACTTGAAAACAGTAAACTTAAAGTTCGTAAGCTTGCTGATTTCCCTATCGTTGATAAAAATGAGGTTGACCTTATTGATATCGCACCAAACCAGATCGCCTCTATAGCTGCATCGTTAATCCCATTCCTGGAACATGATGATGCTAACCGTGCCCTGATGGGTTCTAACATGATGCGTCAGGCTGTTCCACTGCTGAATCCTGAAGCTCCTTTTGTAGGTACTGGTATTGAAAAAGCAGTTGCTCATGATTCACGTGTACTTATCAATGCTGAAGGTGATGGTGTTGTGGAGTATGTTGATGCCAAGAAAATTACTATACGCTACGATCGAAATGAGGTTCAAAAACTCGTATCTTTTGACGATGACCTCAAATCATACGACTTAACCAAATTCCAGCGCACTAACCAGGGAACTTCAATCACATTGCGTCCGATTGTACGTAAAGGTGATGTGGTAAAAAATGGTCAGGTGCTCTGTGAAGGCTATGCCACTCAGAATGGTGAGCTTGCTATAGGTCGTAACATGAAAGTGGCATTTATGCCCTGGAAAGGTTACAACTTTGAGGATGCAATCGTAATTTCTGAACGCGTTGTTAAAGAGGATATTTTTACCTCCATTCACGTTGAGGAGTTTACTCTTGAAGTTCGTGATACAAAACGTGGTGTTGAGGAACTTACTAATGATATCCCTAATGTAAGTGCTGAAGCAACAAAAGATCTTGACGAAAATGGTCTGATCCGTATTGGTGCTGAAGTAAGTGAAGGGGATATCCTTATCGGTAAAATTACCCCAAAAGGAGAAAGTGATCCCACTCCTGAAGAGAAACTGCTCCGAGCAATCTTCGGTGATAAAGCCGGTGATGTTAAGGATGCTTCTCTGAAAGCACCACCATCTATGAAAGGTGTTGTGCTTGATAAGAAACTCTTCTCAAGAGCAATGAAGGATCGCCGTGGACGCACTAAAGAGAAAGAGCTTAATGCAGTAATTGATGAGAAATATCAAAAAGAAACTGCCGAACTTCTGGCTCGTCTGGTTGATAAATTGTTGGTTCTCGTTAGCGGAAAAACCTCTCAGGGTGTCTATAATAATTATAAGGAAGAGGTTGTTCCCAAGAAAACAAAATTTAATCAGAAAATACTCCTTGGCCTTGATTACTCTGTTATCAACCCAAACAAATGGACTGCTGATAAAGAGAAAAATGAGCTTATCAAGGATCTGATCTATAACTACAATATTAAGCATAAGGAGATTCTCGGCCGGGCAAACCGTGAGAAATTTGTTGCCTCAATTGGTGATGAATTGCCGAACGGTATCGTTCAGATGGCAAAAGTATATATTGCCAAGAAACGTAAACTTAAGGTCGGTGATAAGATGGCCGGACGCCACGGAAATAAGGGTATCGTAGCACGTATTGTTCGTGAAGAAGATATGCCATTCCTGGAAGACGGTTCTCCTGTGGATATTGTACTTAACCCACTGGGTGTTCCTTCAAGGATGAACCTCGGACAGATTTATGAAACTGTACTGGGTTGGGCAGCAAAAGTGAATAATTGTACTTACGCTACTCCTATTTTTGATGGTGCACATATTGATGAAATTAACCAGCTCATGCGTGAAGGTAACTTACCTGAGAATGGAAAAGTTTATCTCTATGATGGTGGTACCGGTGAGCGTTTCGACCAGCCCGCAACAGTTGGATATATCTATATGCTGAAACTTCACCATATGGTTGATGATAAGATGCATGCCCGTTCAATCGGACCTTACAGCCTTATCACACAGCAACCACTTGGTGGTAAAGCTCAATTTGGTGGCCAGCGTTTTGGTGAAATGGAGGTTTGGGCACTCGAAGCATTTGGTGCTGCAAATATACTCCAGGAGATACTTACAGTGAAATCGGATGATGTTCAGGGTCGTGCGAAAGCTTATGAAGCTATCGTGAAAGGCGAAAACATGCCTACTCCAGGCCTCCCGGAATCATTCAATGTACTGGTTCATGAACTTTCAGGCCTGGGTCTGAATGTGACTTTCGACTAAATTATTTCGCTGAGCATGCGGAATAAATCCGCATGCCTGGCTTTTCTGCAAATAACAGATCGTTATAATATGGCTTTTAGAAAAGAGACATCGGTCAACAATAACTTCTCAAACATTACGGTAAGCCTGGCTTCACCGGAATTGATCCTTGAAAGATCCAGCGGAGAAGTTTTAAAACCAGAAACCATTAACTACAGGACTTATAAACCTGAGCGTGATGGTTTATTTTGTGAACGTATATTCGGTCCTGTTAAGGACTGGGAATGCCACTGTGGAAAATATAAACGGATACGATATAAAGGTATCGTCTGTGATCGCTGTGGTGTTGAAGTAACGGAAAAAAAGGTCCGTCGTGAGCGTATGGGACATATTCAACTTGTAGTTCCTGTAGCTCATATCTGGTACTTCCGTTCTCTGCCAAACAAAATTGGTGCTCTGCTCGGGCTTCCTACTAAGAAGCTCGACATGATTATCTATTATGAACGGTACGTGGTGATTAACCCGGGACCTAAAGCAGCTGAGGGTGTTCAGTATCTTGACTTCCTTACTGAAGAGGAGTATTTTGATATCATGGACTCCCTGCCACCGGAAAACCAGTATCTCGATGATGATGATCCTGAGAAATTTGTTGCAAAAATGGGTGCTGATGCACTCTACGCACTCCTGATGGATCTCAACCTGGATAAAACATCCTTTGAATTGAGACATAAAGCTAACACTGAAACTTCTCAGCAGCGTAAGGCTGAAGCTCTGAAAAGACTGCAGGTGTTTGAAGCTTTCCGTGAGGCTAATAATAAAATGGAAAACAAACCTGAATGGATGATTATTAAGGTTGTTCCTGTTATTCCTCCGGAACTGAGACCTCTTGTGCCTCTGGATGGTGGCCGTTTTGCTACTTCCGACCTTAACGATCTATACAGAAGGGTTATTATCCGTAACAACCGTCTTAAGCGGCTTATCGAAATTAAAGCCCCTGATGTAATCATGCGTAACGAAAAACGTATGCTTCAGGAAGCTGTGGATTCACTTTTCGATAACTCCCGTAAGGCTAACTCTGTGCGTACCGAGTCAAACCGTGCACTGAAATCGCTCTCCGACAGCCTTAAAGGTAAGCAGGGACGTTTCCGTCAGAACCTCCTCGGTAAAAGGGTTGACTATTCCGGCCGTTCGGTAATCGTTGTAGGTCCTGAGCTCAAACTTAATGAGTGTGGTCTGCCGAAAAATATGGCCTCCGAGCTATACAAGCCTTTCATTATTCGTAAAATGCTTGAAAGAGGTATCGTAAAAACAGTTAAGTCTGCCAAGAAAATTGTTGATCGTAAAGATCCTGTAGTTTATGATATCCTTGAAAATATCTTAAAAGGACACCCTGTGCTTCTGAACCGTGCTCCTACGCTTCACCGTCTGGGTATTAAGGCTTTCCAGCCCAAGCTGATTGAAGGAAAAGCTATTCAGCTCCACCCTTTGGCTTGTACGGCTTTTAACGCCGACTTTGATGGTGACCAGATGGCCGTTCACGTGCCGCTTGGAAATGCCGCTGTTCTTGAAGCTCAGATGCTGATGCTTTGTTCTCATAACATCCTGAACCCCGCAAATGGCGCTCCTATTACCGTTCCTTCTCAGGATATGGTTCTTGGTCTCTATTATATGACTAAAGGCCGCAAAAGTTCTGAAGAACGACCGGTTAAAGGTGAAGGTTATCGTTTCTATTCCCCTGAGGAAGTGCGAATCGCTTATAATGAAAAAAGCGTAGATCTCCATGCCGTAATATTTGTTAAGCTTACTGATCCGGATACCGGTGAGACAAATATGGTTGAGACTACTGTGGGTCGTGTGCTCTTTAATGAAGTGGTACCTGAGAAATACGGTTATATTAACCAGCTTCTCACCAAGAAAGCTCTTCGTGATATCATTGGAAAGGTTCTTAAGAAAACCGGAACTGAGAAAACAGCTCAATTCCTTGATGATATTAAATCAATGGGTTATTATATGGCCTTTAAAGGTGGTCTTTCTTTCAACCTTGGTGATGTTATTATCCCCGAAATTAAAGAACAACTGGTTGCTGATGCCAATGCTGAAGTTGATGAAGTTACTGCCAACTATAACATGGGTTTCATTACCAATAACGAACGTTATAACCAGGTAATTGATATCTGGACACATACTAACTCCAAGCTTACCCGTACCCTCATGGATACACTGTCGAGCGACCAGCAGGGATTTAACTCTGTTTATATGATGCTTGACTCCGGTGCGAGGGGCTCCAAAGAGCAGATTCGTCAGCTTTGTGGTATGAGGGGTCTGATGGCCAAGCCTCAGAAATCCGGCGCCACAGGTGGTGAGATTATTGAAAACCCCATCCTCTCCAACTTTAAGGAAGGTCTGACTGTACTAGAGTACTTTATCTCTACTCACGGTGCTCGTAAAGGTCTGGCCGATACTGCCCTGAAAACTGCCGATGCCGGTTATCTTACCCGTCGTCTGGTGGATGTTGCTCAGGACGTGATCATCTCCGAAGAGGATTGTGGTACTCTCCGCGGATTGACAATCTCTGCCCTCAAGAAAAGCGAGGAAGTTGTTGAAAAACTCTACGACCGTATACTTGGCCGTGTAACTCTCCATGATGTTTATCATCCACAAACCGGTGAGCTTATCATCGCAGCAGGTGAAGAGATTAATGAAGAGATTGGTATGAAGATCGAAGAATCTCCAATTGAATCTGTTGAAATTCGCTCCGTACTCACGTGCGAGTCTAAGCATGGTGTTTGTGCCAAGTGTTATGGCCGTAACCTCGCATCAGGACGCCTTGTTCAAAAAGGTGAAGCTGTGGGTGTTATCGCAGCTCAGTCTATCGGTGAACCGGGAACTCAGCTTACACTCCGTACATTCCACGTGGGTGGTACTGCTTCGAACATGTCTGTTGCCAATAAGGTGATTGCCAAATATGATGGTGTTCTCGAAATTGATGAACTGCGTTCAGTACCTTACGTAACCTCTGACGGTGAAACTTATGAAGTCGTTATTGGTCGTTCTGCTGAAATGAAGATCGTAGATAAGAATACAGGGATTGTGCTTACTTCAGGAAATATTCCTTATGGTGCACACCTCTATTTTAAAGCAGGTACAGAGATTAAGAAAAAAGATCTGATCTGTGACTGGGATCCTTTCAACGCGGTAATTATCTCAGAGTTTAGTGGTTCTGTGAGCTACGAAAATATCATCGAAGGTCAGACTTATCGTGTAGAATCTGACGAACAGACCGGTTTCCATGACAAAGTGGTTATTGAAACCCGTCAGAAAGCCAAGAACCCGAATATTAAAATCCTTGGCTCTGATGGAACAGTAATTAAGGCTTATGATATTCCTGTTGGTTCGCACATTACTGTTGACGAGAAAGACAAGATCAAAGCCGGTGATATCCTCGTGAAAATTCCTCGTGCCATAGGTAAAACCGGTGATATTACCGGTGGTCTGCCGCGCGTTACTGAGCTCTTTGAGGCTCGTAACCCTTCAGATCCCGCTGTAGTAGCTGAAATCGACGGTGTAGTATCGTTTGGTAAAAAGCTAAAACGTGGTAACCGTGAAGTAATTATCACTTCAAAAACTGGTGAAGAGAAGAAATATCTTATCCCTACATCAAAACAGATCCTCGCTCAGGAAAATGACTACGTTCGCGCTGGTACTTCTCTCTCTGAAGGTGCTATGACACCTTCCGATATCCTTAGTATTAAAGGACCTATGAAAGTTCAGGAATATATCGTGAACGAGGTTCAGGAGGTGTATCGTCTGCAGGGTGTGAAGATAAACGATAAACACTTTGAGGTTATCGTTCGTCAAATGATGCGGAAAGTAGAAGTTATGGATCCGGGTGATACAAAGTTCCTTGAAGGCGAGCTTGTTAATAAGATTGACTTTATGGATGAGAACGACTGGATCTTTGGTAAAAAAGTTGTGCTTGATGCCGGCGAATCTGAAACTTTTACAGAAGGACAGATTGTTAGTGCCCGTAACCTGCGTGAAGAGAATTCTCTGCTGAAACGCCGTGACAAAAAGTTAGTGGAAGCTCGTGACGCTCAGCCTGCAACTGCCAAGCAGATTCTGCAGGGTATCACAAGAGCTTCACTGCAAACTAAGAGCTTTATCTCTGCAGCATCATTCCAGGAAACTACCAAAGTACTTACCAATGCCTCGATTCAGGCTAAGTCGGATTCACTCCTTGGCCTGAAGGAGAACGTTATTGTAGGTCACCTTATCCCTGCAGGTACAGGTTTACGCCAGTACAAGGATATTGTGGTAGGTTCTAAAGAAGAGTATGAACAAATTATGGCTTCCAAATCTGAGTTTGAAGAAGCTCGGGAAGTTGAATAAAACAAACAATTATGGATCCTAAACAAAATAATAAGATCAACATCGAACTTAATGAGGAACAGGCCGAGGGGATTTATTCCAATCTGGCAGTTATTACTCATTCAAATACCGAATTTATTGTTGATTTTATCAAAATGATGCCCGGTATGCCAAAGGCAAAAGTTAAATCACGTATTGTTTTAACACCCCAGCATGCCAAGCGTCTGATGAAAGCCCTGCATGAGAATATCAACAAGTTTGAATCTATGCATGGTCCAATAAAGGAGATCGATGAGCGCGTACCGCTGAACCTCGGCGGTCCTACTGCTCAGGCATAAAGAAAAAGCGTGTTGCAAATTTGTAACACGCTTTTTTTTGTTAATGAACATCCAGCTGTTTGTCGCTGTCAGCCTTGCTGACATCTCGAACACCGGTCACATCTTTCCCCATTTTATTTAAGTCAACCGGTGCATTGTTTTTCCAGTTGCCACGGGTGAAATCAGGCACGTCAACAGAGTTACTTCTGTTGGCTACCGACCATTCGCTTAAAGGTGAGATTGCACTCCAAAGTGCTGCATCATAAACATCCTGATCCATTGGTAAGCCGTTTCGCAGGCAATCAATCAATCGCCAGTCCATTAAAAAGTCCATGCCGCCATGCCCCCCAACTTTTTTGGCCATATCACCGATTTTCTTAACAATCTCATAGGTGTATTTCTCTTCCAGTTCCTTCATGCGCTCTTCATCCACCCAACGGTGTCCATCGGATATTTTTGGAGGATATGGCCATTTTCTTGCCATGTTATCCTGTCCCATCACCATATGAATCCTGGAGTATGGACGTAATGAGGTAACATCATGCTGAATCATAATCGTACGCCCTTTGTTGGTCTTAACCAAAGAAGTGTTCATGTTACCACGATACTCTTTCCCTGCAAACTCCTTATAGAAATCATCCTTCTCAGCCAACTCATTCGCTTTTTTTGCCATACCAAAGTCAGCACTTGACATTGAAGTCAGGTAATCCATCTTGTCACCTCTGTTGATATTCATAATCTGACACACCGGACCGAGACCGTGCGTAGGGTAGAGGTTTCCATTCCTTGTATTCTGCTTCAGACGCCACATATCGGTATATCCGGCATCGTACTGCTTATCATCTTCCGGTTTGTTGAAATTTAACTCCATCAGGCAGTGGATATAGGCGCCTTCTGCATGCACGAGATCACCAAAGTATCCTTGTCGGGCCATGTTAAGTGTAAGCAGTTCAAAAAAGTCGTAGCAACAGTTTTCAAGCATCATACAATGCTTTTTAGTCTTCTCCGACATCTCAACAAGCTGCCAGGCTTCATCAAGTGTAACAGCAGCAGGTACTTCCACTGCAACATGTTTTCCGTGTTCCATGGCATACAGTGCCATTGGCGTATGTTTTGCCCAGTTTGAGCATATGTAGATCAGATCAATATCATCACGCTCACAAACCGCTTTCCAGGAATCCTCTTCACCGAAGTATTCATCAGCTGCCGGTAATCCTGCCTCTTTTAAAGCATCCTGAGAACCTTTTACCGCTGCTTCCCGCTTATCATTGAGTGCTTTTATCTCAACTCCTTCAATATATGTGAAGCGGATTACTGCTCCGCCACCACGATCACCAAGACCTAAAAAACCGACTCTGACAACCGGGATTTTTGGCGCCCGGTATCCACTCATATTAAATGTTGGTGCCGAAGTTTCATATTGCTGCTGCATCTTCAGCCTTGACGTTACATGCTCGTCCTCTTGCCCTGCATATACTCCGCGAGGCAGGAAAAACGCTCCTGCTCCAATGGCAGAAAGGCGTAAAAATGTTCTTCTGTCTGTAGCCATAGTATTATTTATATTGGTTCCGGATAGCGATTTGCATATCTGTTTTGTCTGTATAGAGAGCTAATTTAAACAAAAGGTTGCGATTGCGGGACTTTTGTGAGGTTATTTGTATATATATATATATATAAACGTACATATAAAACAATTCTGTGGTTCCTGTGTTGATAATGAGGGTTTTCTGCAATTAGTGAAATATTTGATCCTGAAGTAGCACGATCAGGTATTAGTTTTTTGTCCGGAAAACACATACATTTGAAGTTTAATAAAAGTAAAGCAAGTGATACAGGATAAAGAGTTAACACTCGTTAGTTACGTAAATTCATCATTCGAAAAATTTGCCAATCATATTGCATTGGCATTTGTTGATGGACAGAAGTATACTTATGCAGAAGTTGGTGCTGAGGTTGACAGACTTCAGAAAATGCTGCGTTTGCAGGGTATTGTTAAAGGGGATAAAGTAGCGATTTTATCTGCCAATACTCCTTTCTGGGGAATGGCGTTTTTTGCTATAACCGGAATGGGTGCAGTAGCAGTACCTTTGTTACCCGATTTCAATCCTTCAGAGCTGAGCAATATTCTTGAGCACTCTGAAGCAAAGGGTATTTTTGTATCTGAAGCATTGAAGTACAAAGTAATTGGTGAGAATGCCAATCAGGGAAAAGAAATCCTTACAATTAATCTTGATAATTTTGAGATTGTTGTCGATAAATCATATGAGACTTCCAATCCGGGAATTGAAATAGCTGATGTAGAACCAGATGACCTGGCGTCATTAATCTATACATCCGGTACTACGGGGCGCTCAAAAGGTGTTATGCTTACACATAAAAACCTGGTAACTGATGCAATTACTTCAGGTAAAATCCATTATATGGATACTTCTGATAGCATGTTGTCAGTTCTTCCTTTGTCTCATGCATATGAAAACACACTTGGTTTGATCCTTCCACTTAGTGGCGGAGCATCAGTATATTATCCCGGGAAACCGGCAACAGCAAGTGTATTGCTTCCGGCATTAAAGAAAATCAGGCCTACAACCATGCTTACTGTACCTTTGATTATGGAAAAGATTTTCCGTGCATCGGTATTGCCTAAGTTTACGAAGAGTAAGGTATTGAAAACTGTTTATGGTGTGCCGGTATTCAGAAAATTACTCCATCGTGTGGCTGGAAAGAAACTTTATGAGACTTTTGGTGGCAGACTTCGTTTCTTTGGAATCGGAGGTTCTAAGCTTGATCCTCAGGTTGAAAAGTTTCTCTATGAAGCGAAATTTCCTTACGCTATTGGCTACGGTCTTACTGAAACAGCTCCATTACTCGCTGGTTTTGGTCCTAAAAACCAACGCTTGTATTCTACCGGCCATCCCGGTGAAGGTATTGAAGTAAAGCTTCGTGATATTAACCCTGCAACAGGTGAAGGCGAAATTATTGCCCGTGGACCTAACGTAATGAAGGGTTACTACAAGGAGCCTGAAATGACCAGTGAGGTTATTGATGAAGAAGGCTGGTTCAGAACCGGTGACATTGGTCTCTTTGATAAAAAAGGAGTTCTCTTCATTAAAGGACGTATCAAAAATGTGATTATTGGTGCCAGCGGTGAGAATATCTATCCCGAGGAGATTGAGTCTGTGATTAACAGCAATGCATTCGTAACTGAGTCATTGGTGGTTGAACAGAACGGAAAACTCGTGGCAATGGTACATCTTAACATTGATAAGATTAAACAACAGTATCAGGATTTAGTCGAGAAATCGCAGGATGCACTCAATGAGAAAGTTGAAGAGCTACTGAAAGAAGTTCATGTGTTTGTGAATCAGCGTGTAAGTAAGTTTTCTAAGCTTAATCTGGTCGTTCATCAGGTTGACCCGTTTGAAAAAACTGCAACGCAGAAGATTAAGAGATTCTTATATTCAAAGTAAGATTTGAACGGTAGAGACGCACCGCCGTGCGTCTCTTAAGACCATTCTCCGACACACCTCCGTGTTTAAAATTATAGAAAGACACTTAGACGTGCGTCTCTCAATATGATTATAAAGATCCACATTTGTGGGTCTTTTTTTTGACTCTGAGTAGCGATAAATCGATGGCTCTCCAAACAATTATTATCTACCCACCATTCCGGAGAATGAGTTAAAAATATTACCGATTAATATTGTAGGAGAATATACTCTTTTAGTAATTCCAGTCTGGACTGAGTAATGTTCAGATATATCAGAGCTTCCCGGCGAAGGTTATCATCATTTTGTGCTGCATCCGATTCATTAATTGAGATGAGTAAATCTCTCTCTCCTGTTTTATAGCTTAACCATGTCCTTTGGGAATGTTTTAATGCCACTCTCTCTTCATCGTCAAGCATTTGATTTAGCATCATATAATACTTTGTGACCATTGTATTATACTCTTCTGCTTTCTCTTCAAGGCATTTGGTAGTTCCTGATTCATTCAGACAGTTTTCACTGTTTCTTCTGTATGTAGACTCAATTCTGAATGTATCAGTTTGATATTGAATTAGGAATCGTTTTTCTTCCAATGGCATATTCATATACTGATAATTCAGTTTTTCACGAAAAGTCTCAAGGGTTTCATGTTGAGGTTCTGTTGCCGATTGACCGAATGCAAAATTCCCTGATAAATGTATAAGGCAAAAAATAGTTATATATCTTATCTTTTTCATGACGTTCTGTTTCGTTATTTGATTGTGGGCAACCACAAAAATACATCATTGTAAATCGTTTGTCAAGTTCTGATTGGTGAATCAAACTTATGAAACATAAAAATTGTTGTTTAATCAGATAAGATATACGTAAATCCTCCTGTATAGTTTCTGTTTGGTGAAGTTTTAACCCTTAATATTATCAGGGTGCTTGTAGCAGGTGGTCAGGTGATCATTTACCATTCCGGTAGCCTGCATGTGTGCATAAATGACAGTGGAGCCAACAAATTTGAACCCGCGTTTCTTCAAATCTTTGCTAATAAGATCCGACAGGGGAGTAGTGGCAGGTAGCTCATTCATTGATTTAAAGTAATTGATAACAGGTTTTCCATCCACAAATCCCCAGATATAATTGCTGAAGCTTCCAAATTCCTTCTGCACTTTCATAAATGCCTGCGCATTGCTGATTGTTGCATTAATCTTAAGTTTATTACGGATAATCCCTGCGTCAGAAAGTAGGCTATCTATTTTTTTCTGATCATATTGGGCAATCTTTATATAATTGAAATTATCAAATGCTTTTCTGAAGTTCTCTCTTTTTCGAAGTATGGTAATCCAGCTCAGCCCCGCCTGAAAAGTCTCGAGGATCAGGAATTCAAAAAGCGTTTCATCGTCATATACAGGATTTCCCCACTCTTCATCGTGGTATTTTATGTAAAGCGGGTCGTTTGTGGCCCAGGGGCAGCGTGGGGAGTTCTCTTTCATGCTTCAAATATACGAAAAGAGACGCATGGTAGTGCGTCTCTACTTTGGAACGTTTGTTACTTATGGATTAATATCGTGGGCCATGATTATACCTTCTGTCTTCGTGCCTCTCGGCCATATCTTCGCGTGATTCTCGGTGATCTTCCCGGAGTTCACGTTTTGTGGCTGCCATGTCAGCCTCCATGATACGCATGAAATCATACATCATGTTAATCTGAATAACTACTGCTTCATGGCCATTTGCATGGAAGTTAAAGTGTTTTAGGTCACGCAGGATATCTTTTTGTTTCCGATAGCGTTCAATCTGGCGTTCAAGGTCCCTTTTATCATCCCGGAGGTCTCTTCTATCATCTTCCAGATCTTCTCTGCTGTCACGACGACTTCTGCGATCATAAGGATTTCTCCTTGATTCATGGCGTTCAGATCTGACTTCAGCACGACTCTCTGCAACCTCTCTTTTCGCCAGCTCTATCTTATAGCCACTCTGCTCAACTTCTCGGTGAAAATCCCGGATTATATCTCTCTGAAGGCTATTGACTTTATGAATATTATGTCGATCGAGGGCGTGTTCCAGCCTGATGATATCCCGCTTGACACTTTCAAGTTCATCAATATCCTGCTGAAGCATGTTAAAACCCTGATTTATCTGGTAGTTGTTTTGTCTGTATTCCCTGTAATTCTGTGCTGCTGCTGAGGCGGAAAGTATTACGAACATCGCAATGACGATTCCCTTAATTCTGTTTTCCATAGCTTGTATATTTAGTTTGAAATTTGAATTCACTGCGCTGTGGAAAATGAAATAATCATGCCAGAATACAGCATGGATTTCATTGGCAAGGTTTCAGGTAGATACCCACTGCCGTGGGTATCTGAAATACGGGACAACGGACAACGTTTCCCGGTAAATACCCATCGCCGTGGGTATCTGGAATACAAGATAACGGACAACGTTTTCAGGTAAATACCCACCGCCGTGGGTATCTGAATGTGATGACAATGACATTGTATCGTATGAGAGCCACACGTCGGTGTGGCTCTACCGGGAATCCATGATAATGTGGCTCTGAAAATTTTATTTCCTCAACGCCGCCTTCGTAAACAGATGCTCCGGAATCTCCTTGTTGAAACTGATCTCCTCAACAATAAACTCCGTCCCATCACCGCTCTTCAGCATATCCTTAAAAGCTATTTTGTAGGGATACCAACGTCCATCCACCTGCCGGATGTCAGATAGAATTGTGGTCTTTAGCATCTTTCCGCTTTTGGCGTAAAGCTCTTCCTTCAACGGAATGTAACGCTCGTTGTCAACCCAGACCTTGCGCTTGTAGTAGTTTACATCTTTGATGGTTGCAATGAGTTCCACGACGTAGCAGGGACGTCCCTCAAACTCCTCCTCTGCAATTACCACCGCGTCGTAGGAGTCCTCCAGTTTGTTCTCTTCCATCATATCTTCATAGCTGAGGTCGGAGCCCATCATCGACTGTCTGAGCATATGCCCGGAAATCTGGATTGTGCGGTCAGTGGAAGGGCTGTAGATGTACAGTTTGTCCTCCAGCTTGAGCATCTTGGTGCCTTTCTCACGTGCCGGGGCGAGGTACTCAGAATAGGAACGTTCGCCTTCAGTGTATGTGATCATCTCCATGGTGCGGTCAGAGCGACGGCCATGTACTACCATAGATGCTTTTGTGATGGTTTTCTTGGCGGTCATATTTTGATCAATACGATCCAGCACCTCTTTGCCGTTGGGATACTGCCCCAACGTGAGAAGAGGCAGTATGGCAAGTATAATTAATGTTATTTTTTTCATGATATGATTGTTCTAATGTTCTAACTCTTTGAATAATTTCGCTGTACTGCGTTTGTAAATCCCTATTCCGGAGAGCATTGTTCCTAACACAGAGGAGAAAAGCCCCGGTATAAAACC
>PKSY01000135.1 GCA_002869405.1 Marinilabiliales bacterium | reverse complement strand
GATTCCTCCGGCATATCCGCTACCTTCACCGGCGATAAAGAGGTTTTCAAAACCATCGCATCGTCCGGCTTCATCACGTAATGCCTGAACAGGTGATGAAGTCTTGCTCTCCAGCCCCAATAGTATTCCCTGGTCATAGCCCTGCACTTTGCGTGAAAATTGTTGAAGCCCTTCGCGCATGCCGTCAACAACAATTTTGGGTAGCATGTCATAGAGAGGAGCAGGAGTANNNNTGGTCATAGCCCTGCACTTTGCGTGAAAATTGTTGAAGCCCTTCGCGCATGCCGTCAACAACAATTTTGGGTAGCATGTCATAGAGAGGAGCAGGAGTAAGACCCAACGGATAACTTGATTCAGGTACCTTTGTGCTTATTTTTCCGGAAAGGAAATCCCTCACCGTAATAAAAGGAGCGGAGAAATTACCGGTGAAGCTTTTGAATGTCGTTTCCAGTTCTTCAAGGTTCTCCAATGCTTCCTGAGGTGTTACGATTTTTCCTGCCAGCTGATCAGGATGTATTCCGGTAACACATGCTGCATTTGCAAAGCCGCCATTTCGCTTGTAATAGCTCATCCCATTTACAATGTTTGTATGTTCGTAAGGTGTCGCCGGCACTACAATCCCTCCCGGGCACATACAAAATGTATATACCGGTCTGTTATCCTGTGTTTTTGCCGTGAGACGGTATTCTGCTGCTTTTACTCCCGGCAGGGCTTCAACGCCCCACTGAGCCCTGTTGATGAGGTGTTGCGGGTGTTCGGCACGACTGCCGATAGCAAAGTTTTTCGTCCGGAATTGCACTCCACAGTCCATCAGCATATGGTAAGTCTCGTAGGATGAATGCCCCGGTGCAACAATGATAAAATCTGTTTCAAAAGTTCCTTTATCAGTGATAGCAGCTATAACACTGCCGTTTTTGATCTCCATCCCTGAAAGCTGAGTCTCAAAGAGCATCTTGCCACCAATGCCGATAAACTCTTCGCGGAGGTTTTTTACGATGCGACGAAGGTTGTCGCTGCCCAGATGAGGATGTGTAAGCCAGGCGATCTCTTCGGGACCGCCTGCCTGGATATAGGCGTTTGTTATGAAGGCCTTTTCTTTGGAAATGCGCTTGGTGCGCGATGTGAGCTTCCCATCGGAAAAAGTCCCGGCGCCACCTTCACCAAAGCTGTAAGTCCCCAGTTTGTTGAAAGATCCGCTCTTTTCAAACCCGGCAATTGCTTTTGCGCGGGTATTTACATCCCCACCACGTTCCACCAGGGTGACATCAAATCCTGCCTGCTGTAACACATAGGCGGCAAAGAATCCTGCAGGACCTGCTCCGGCAACCAATGCTTTTTTATTGCGTTTCCTGTATTCGATGTTTAGTGCATCCTCCGGTAGCGGACTCTCTCCTTTGACTTCATCAGAACTGACTCCAACGCGAATCTGCCAGTGTATATTTTGTTTTTTTCGAGCATCGAGGCTTTTGTTAATAATCTGAAAGGTGAACTTTTTTACTCCTGCCACTTTCCCTACGGCATGGTTCAGTTGCTCTTCAGAGTAGCTTGTTGGAAGCTTAATATCGATTGTTTTGAATCCCATGGTAGCAAAGATAGCGGAATTAGGCTTATTTATTGCCTGGTTTATCTAAGCCTGATTTTTATTTTTTAATTATTGGAAGCAGTAAAGACTGTTACTCCCCAAACTCCCGAAGCATAATCTCCAGGGCTTCCTCCGGTGTTTCAACAGGAAGGTCGCAGGCTTTATTCCGACAAACATAGAAGACTGTTTTTCCTTTTTGATAGCGGTTTTTCAACACCGGAAGATTTTCGTAAGTGCCTCCGGCATACAAATAATCAGGATGAAATTTCTGCATCATCTTTTTGCTGCCTTTTAATGCGAGCTCTCCCATAACTGCAACTTCATTCAGCCCGTTGGCATGCAGTGCCGATAAAATTGCCCAGTTCGAATAGTAATAGGTGTCGGAGGATAGCAGTGACTCCGTATGAGCTGCCATATTTTTACTTGCAGTGAGCAACTTCTCATCATCAAGTAAGGTCCCTGCTTTGAGCAATGCAATCCCAAGCTCAGCGTTCGAAGAGGGAATTACATGGTCGGTTATCTCATGCTTTCTGGCGATCTGATGGTCAGTCTCTTTCCGGGTAAAGAAGAATAAGCCGGTTTCCACATCATAAAAATGAGTTAATGCATGATGCAAAACCCGACCGGCTGTTTCGAGCCAGATCTTTTCAAAAGTCACTTCATACATCATTGTAAATGCTGACGCCATGAATGCATAATCTTCAAGAAATCCATCTATGGGAGTTGAATTTTCAATGAAGCTGTGTAAGACCCTGCCATCCTTTAATATGCCATTTTCTTTCAGGAATATGGCATTTCTTTTTGCCACATCAAGATAGTGAGGATATCCGGTGGCACGATAGGCATCATTATAGCCCTTCAGCATAATAGCATTCCAGGATAAAATATGTTTCTTATCGGTGGTGGGGTGGATGCGCTTTTCACGTGCATCAAAGATTTTCTTTAAGGCAGATTCGGTAAGCTCATATTTTTCATCATCGGGATCTTCCTTACGGAGAAAGGATTCAACCTCTTGTGGTTTGAAATGGATAATGTTCTTGCCATCTTCCCAGTTTCCTTCTTTTGTGATACTGCAAAACTGTTCAATCAGAGTGAATTCCTCATCTGAGAGCATTTTCCTTAGCTCATCAAAACTCCACACATAAAACTTTCCCTCTTCTCCTTCACTGTCGGCATTCAGGCTGGAATAAAAACCTCCATTTTCATCCATTAATTCCCGCTCAATGAAATCCAGTGTTTTACTTATTGTTCTGATATACATGTTGTTGCCGGAGATTTGATATGCGTGTGCGTATAAGCTGACCAGTTGTCCGTTGTCGTAAAGCATTTTCTCAAAATGGGGAATTTTCCAGTTTGCGTCAACCGTATAACGGGAAAATCCGCCTCCCACCTGATCAAAGATTCCGCCATACATCATTGCTTTCAGTGCTGCCGTAACAGCTGTAAGCGAGGTGATGTCGTGTGTCAGGTAATAGTGCAATAAAAGGTTTTCCCAAACTACCGGCATAGGGAATTTGGGTGCTCCGGATAATCCGCCATTTCGATCAGTGTACTTTCTGATATTTGCAGTGTAATCATTAAATAGGTTCAGTGCATCTTTTTCCGGCTTTAATTGAGCTATAGGCGTGATGTTGTGAGAGGAAATACCTTCGGTGAGCATTTCAGCCTGTTTCAACACATCATTATATCGGGTTTCATAAAGGTTTTTTATTTGTTGAAGAAGCTGCATCCAGTTGTGTGTGGGATAATAAGTTCCGGCGTGGAAAGGACGACCATCGGGGAGGGCAAAAGCATTCAGCGGCCACCCACCGGATCTGTTGATCATCTGTGACGCTTCCATAAATATCTGATCCAGGTCAGGGCGCTCTTCGCGGTCAATCTTGATACACATAAAGTGTTCATTCATATACGCAGCCACTTTTTCATCCATAAAGGATTCTCTTGCCATTACATGACACCAATGGCAGGCCGCATAACCGATACTTACGAGTAGCGGTTTGTTGAGACGCTTTGCCTCATCCAGCACATCACTGTTCCACTCCTGCCAGTGGACAGGGTTTTTGGCATGTTGTCGTAAATAGGGACTACCTGATTGTTCCAGGTTATTTTGGTTGACATTTATTTCCATGATGTTATGCTTACGTTGTATTTGTGATTAACATCAAGGAATAAAATAAGTTTTCCAGGTTCTGTGTATAGACGCACGATGTGTGCATTTTAATTTTCTCCAGAGCCACGATAAATCGTGTCTCTCCGGGGTTACTCGATAACCTTAATCACCTCCCGCATCTTCTCATTGGGAATGGGGAGCGAAAGATTATATTGCAGAATTTTCCATTCATTATCTTGCCAGATTATAACTCCTGAGCCTCGTGCTGTGCCCATCCATGTGTCCAGGAGTTCATCGAACCAGGCGATTGTCTGATCATCAGAATAGGTGATATGGCGTTCAAGAGGTTTAAAGTCCCAGGCTTCACCTTTTTCGAAGTAGGGTTTTGAAAACTGCCAAAACTCCTCTTTGGTCCAGCGCTCGGTTTTGTCGGTGCCGAGGTATATGCCATTGTCGGCAATTTTCTGGAAATAGGCTGTGTCGGCGTT
>PKSY01000043.1 GCA_002869405.1 Marinilabiliales bacterium | reverse complement strand
GTTGATATCCCGGGATATAAAACGGCAATCGGTTCAACCTATATCCCACCAATAACACCTCTTAATAGTTTTCAACACATCAATTTTGCAGGCATGAATGAAGAGGGTGTAACCTATCCGGCCATTGAATTTAGTTTTTCCAATACACCGCAGGATTCAGTGTACTTTGATTCCAATATTATACTCTTCCAACATGATTACATAGAATTTGCTGACCCAATTTATATAAACGATTCGGTATTGCTCAATGAAGGCTTGCCTTTGACAACATTCAGCAATAACCTTTTCCTGAATGAGCAGGAATATACCATGCATATCAATTATACAAGCTGGTCAGCTTCATCAAGCGATCAACACGGTTGGGTTACCAATCTATATCCATTCATTTTTGAATTCAGATCGGTAAGCAATGAGTATTATCACTACAGGCGTCAACTCTACTTATATGAAACCGGTCGTTTCCCGGAATTTGGTGTCAGCAGCAATGCAGCCTATCCACTTTACTCCAATGTGGAGAATGGCTATGGCATTGTAGCCGGATACTCCTATTTTGCAACTGACACCATTAAACCTGCCTATTAATATGAAAAGATATATAAAGATACTCTTGTTAATGGTGGTGGTTTTTGGAATTACTCAAGATGTATTTTCCCAAATTCACATCTCAGGGTTTATCTCCGATTCATTAACCGGGGAGAAGCTGATTGGCGCCAACATCTATATTCCACAACTGCAAAAAGGTGTAGTTACTGATAATGATGGTTATTTCTCCATGATTATTCAGGAAAAGGCAGATATAAACATCTCTTTTACAGGATATGATTCAAAAAGCATAAAAGTCAACGAACCTATGAACAAACAGTTTCATATTCGTTTGACACCGGGAAAAGAGCTGGAAGGAGTGGTGATTCGCGCTACGAAGAGAGCAACCCCAAATATGAATAAAATGACCATGAAGGAGGTCCTCTCAATCCCATCCCTTACCGGAAAACCTGATGTGCTGAAGTCACTGCATATGTTCCCGGGAATCCAAACCCAAAGCGAAGCATCTGCACTACTGCTGGTCCGGGGTGGCAGCCCGGGTGAAAACCTATATCTCTTCGATAATGTCCCGGTAATCTATGTGAATCATCTGGGCGGATTTATGTCGGTTTTTAATCCGGATATCATCAACAATATTGAGCTCTATAAAGGAGGTTTTCCGGCAAAATATGGCGGTAAGCTCAGCTCCGTGGTGGATATCACACAGAAAGAGGGAACACGAGCAAAGCATCAGGGCTCGTTCAGTATTGGCGTTACAGATGCTTCCCTCCTGCTTGAAGGACCTATAGGGGATAAGGCTACATACATCTTCACCGGAAGAAAAACGCTCTTTGACTTTTTAATGTTGGGTGCAACGGCACTAAGTGATGGAAATGGTTCACTTTTCGCTTATGGATTTCATGATTTCAACGGGAAAATCTCATGGCGTCCTAATATGAAAAACAGCCTGCACCTCAATTTCTATCAGGGTGATGATTACTTTAATTATTGGATAAAAAACAATGAATATAGTACAGAAGAGAATAAAAACCGCATCAACACCAGCTGGGGTAACTGGCTGGGATCACTCCATTGGAAAGGGGTTTTCAACTCCAATCTCTTTGCTGAGAATGTAGTCTCTTTCACCCGCTATCGACTTAAAAACAATCAGGAATCAGCATATTACTGGGCTGATACGCTTGCATACAGCTATGACAATCAGTTTCATTCGCACCTTCAGGATATCTCCTGGCAATCCAATTGGAAATATAATCCCACTGAATTCTGGAATATTAAGTTTGGTCTGAAAACCTCCTTCCAGGAATTTCTTCCTTCAGAGGAGTATTCATCGAATGACAATACCCTAAGGGAGTTCCCGAGTTACAACACCAATGAGACGGCACTCTACCTGGACAATAACATAAAGCTCGGTGCAGGATTTTCGGCAGATGCCGGCCTCAGGGTCGTTAAATTCTTCACGGATACTGAGATTCCCATAAAACTGGAACCACGCCTCTCGCTACACAAGCAGTTTGGCAACCAGGAGATCAGTATGAGCTATATGCAGACGAACCAGTTTGCACAGCTGCTTTTCACACCTGGCAGCATCGCCTCGAACGAGGTGTGGGTGCCCTCCGGAAGGTACGTGACACCATCTTCCACAGAACAATATACGCTAAACTGGAATGGATCCTTTGCCAATGGTGGCTATCAGGCAGAGGCGAGTATCTATTATAAGACACTGGATAACCTGACAACCTTCAGGGAAGGATTCTCGAGCTTGAGAGGTTCTGCCTACTGGAACACCAAGGTGGCTTCCGGCGGCACCGGCACCTCATACGGCCTGGAAACGATGCTGAAGAAGACCAGCGGCGACTGGACCGGATTTGTAAGCTATGGCTGGAGCAAAACGACCCGACAGTTCCCGTTTCTCAACAACGGAGAGATCTATCCATATGAATATGATCGTCCACACACCGCATCCTTCAACATCCGCCACAACTTCTCCTCACGCTATTCGTTTAGCGCATCTTGGGTTTATCAAACCGGAACACCCTACACGCCGGTAATCGGGAAGCAGCTCACTGCCTCGCTCTACCCCAACGACAACGGAGAGTACGATTACTACGAGGCGCTGATCTATGGTGATCGAAACAGTGAGCGTATGAGAGATTACCACCGACTGGATGTGGCGTTAACGGTGAATAATCGCAATGCGGAGGGCAAGGTGAAGTCGGCCTGGACCTTCTCCATCTACAACCTTTATAACCGAAAGAATCCGACGTATTATTATTACAATACCAATAACACAGGCGAAATCTACAACCCCTCCACCTACACCGGCAGCAATCAGGATTATACGCTTCGTCAGCTATCATTATTCCCTATCATCCCGGCGGTATCCTATAAGTACTATTTTGATGTGAAGGGAGTTAAAGACTGGACATTTCCTAAACGATTAAGAGATTGGCTATACTATGAAAACAAATAATAAAACACGTTTATTAATAATTCTGGCAGGCCTGCTTATCAGCATTGGTTCATTTTCTCAGAATGATTCGTATATAAAAGGGAGATGGACTATAAATGCTAATGTTGATCCGATTTCCGAATTATTTGAATCATATAATTGGTTATATCCTGAGTATAAACTTTCTGTACAATACGGGGTGCATAATATTTTGGAGGTCGGTGGATATACCGGATCTCAAAAGTACCACTATTTCAATGATCAGGATAGTGTTTATGGCACCAGTCGTAAGTTTCTGTATGGCATATCTGCAAAAGCACATTTATTACCATTGGTTGTAAAAGGAAAGGACTTCCGATTTGATCTTTATGTCAATACTCGTACCGGATTTGATTATTATTCCTCAAAAATAATCTCCGATGCAAAGAGACAATATTTCCGATTTCAGGGTGGTGCCGGGCTTGCATTCTATCCATTCAGAAGACTTGGTGCTTATGCTGAATTTGGATATGAAAACCTTGGTATAAATAGCTATACATCATATTGGAGCTGGGAGTTTGGGGTGGTGTATAAATTTCGAAGGAGGAGATAATGGATATCGCCAGCAGATTACCCTGATTTTCACAGAGTTGCTTCCAACGGAATCAAAAATCCTCAGTGGAACTCCGTGTTTACCCAGTGAAACACAGTGTTCCTTATTATTCATATTTCAGAGCCACACGGCGGTGTGGCTTTTGCGGGGATAGATCATAAAAAGATGGATTGTTTTCAGAGCCACACGGCGGTGTGGCTCTAACGGGAAAGAGTCCTTACAACATTGTAAACCCTAACCGTTTACCCAAGCCTTCCTCAATTATCTTAAATAATGTAGAGATTTGAATGTCTATTTTTCCATTCTCAAGGCGTGATATATAACTCTTCTTTGTTCCTGTTCTGGCAGCGAGTTGTTCTTGCGTTAGC
>PKSY01000288.1 GCA_002869405.1 Marinilabiliales bacterium | reverse complement strand
TGTGTCATCTGTTTCACCATCCATACCTGTATAGTTCCATGTCAACCCTCCGTCTGTTGTTTTATACAATGGAACAGAAATAGCTCCACCACCAAGATACTCTGCAATACAATATCCAACAGAATCATCTACAAAATGAGCAGTAACAACGTCACCAGGAAAGCATGATTCATATTTCGGGATCCAATTACGTCCTAGATCACCAGAAAAATGAATTGCTCCATTCACCCCAACAGCAATGATGGAAGAATCACTTAATACAGCACCATCACCATAATTTCTGTAATATAATCCTCCCTGCATCTCTTCCCAGCTCAGGCCTCCATCCAACGTTTCCATACCATAAGTTACGCAACCGGCCCAACTATTTGTCAGGATAATACTATGTAGATTATCAAATAAAAGTATATCTGAGCTAAATCCGGATCTCCAGTTTGAGACAACCTGTTCCCAGTTATACCCAAAATCAATACTTCTTAATATCGCCATGCTTTCATTGGAAATATCACCATAGACTGCAGATATGATGATTGTTGAATCGTTTATTTTATCCATATCAAGGAAATCCAGGTTTTCAAGCTCAGGACATACTTCAACAGCGACCCAATCTTCTCCTTCATTTTCTGAAACATATACGGTCTGGTTTTTCGCAGAAACAACATAGTTTTGATCACCCAACACAAGGAACTTTCCCAGATGTTCTGAGGTAAAACTCATGTCAGACAGCGACCAAGAATCACCGGAGTCATTTGTTTCATATATATGTCCCTCACTAGCGGTGCCAAATGCTTTATTATCACTCACAAAAGCTATATCACGGATGTAACTGTTGCTAACAGCACCACTCTTCACTTCATTCCAGGTATAACCGCCATCTGTTGTTTTAAGTATTGATTCATTACTTCCGCATAGAAAACCGGTATTAGAATCTATGAAATGAATACCATAGATCTTGTACCCATTACTCATTCCTGCCGGATTAAGCATAACATCCCAAGTTTCAGCATTATCATGCGAAACCATCACTGTACTGCCTTGACCGGCAGCTATCATTGAATTCGTTCCGGGGATAGTAGTTACAGCATTTAACGTCTGCTCCTGCGGTAATGGCGAAATACGCTGCCAGGATGATGTGGTTTGTGATTGCAATGGTTCTGCGAAAGCATAAACAATACAGAAGAGTGACAGAGAGATGCAAAAACTTTTGTTCATAACAGGAGTTGTCAGGTTTTTTCAAAAATACAAAATTCCTAAATAAAAACACCTGTTATTTAATTAATTTTATAACAAAAATTAATGCGATTACTTTTGATAATACCTTTTCCAATATCGGGATTCACCCACCTTAAGCGGAAGTACCAGATTCTGAGGAACATTCATCTTATTCTGTATTGCCGGCATCCATTTGGGCATTGTTGAGAACAATAATATAATCTCGGTCTTGATCAATTCATTGGATTCCGGATGTATACATATTTCAGTCACATCGCCTTTCTCTGTTATTTTAAAAAAGACTTCAATGATATTACCCTCTTCATTAAGCATATTTTCAGGTAGGACAAAATTCTTTGCAATATAATTTCGCATGCATCCATTGCCTCCGTTAAACCCTGAATTATCACTAATTAACTCATCCTCCAGAAAAACAATTACTCCTTTCAACTCCTTTTCCTTATAATCACTTTCAGGGCAATCAGCATTAACAGGAAGCCGCTTAGGATGATATTTGGTAAGGTCAAGCATCTCATACTGATATAATACAGGCTCAAGGCTTATCCTGTACAATTCAGGATTCTCCAGTGCATAAAAACTAACCGGAGCATATCCCAGATATGAAACTGTAATTTTATCGTCTGAATCACAATAAAAATCCATTGAGCCATCAGGATCTGAACTGTAAACAAATTTTTCATTATTAATCCTCAAAGTAGCCTTATTCAAAGGTAACCCTGTGACTGCATCAGTAATAAGACATTTATTCAAAACACCATGAGCTTCATAAATACGCTTCATGGCATAATTCCGGCCACCACTGGCATTATTCTCCTTTATTTGTTCTCTTTTACTCAAAACAAACAATTGAGGTTTTCCTTGTTCAATCCTGAACAAAGTAACCTCCTTATAGCCTACCTGTTGTCCATTATGCCTGGCAGGCATCCATATAAGCTTTTGTAGTTCCTGTTCCAAAGATACAGAGAGTCTCTCTCCCAAACTGCTTTCTGAAATCACATCAATTATTCCATCGGAATTGACGCGAAGTGAAATATGAAGAGTGTTATCCTTAAAAAACATAAGTGTCTTTTTATCAAAACCATTAATAGCGCTTTTCAGGGCTTTATCCAAGTTTCCATAAACAACAGGAGGCTGATCGCAAGTAAGAAAAAAGACAGTATCAGGGATAAAATCTTCATTAACTGTTTGTGCATTACCAATAGAAACAAGAGTGCCATAAAAAACACAAAAAAACAAGGATAACAGAATTATATATTTCATTTTTAAGGGATTATAATGTCTGGATATTTTACATTCCTCCAAACCTGATTACCAGCGCGGCATCAAAGTATATGCTATTACCTTTAATCTCAGGTCGTGCAAAACCAAGGTTAAAGTTATACCCGCCCCCAAACATCAGACTGACAGCATGCATAGTGGTATTTCCATAATAGCCATATGTATTATCTTCAAATTCAAAGAGTTTTATCTCTGCATGGATTCCGGGACCAACAGAGAAAGCATTCATGTCATAATATTCTTCCTCTTCCGATTCACTGTCAAATTCGTCGCTATACAATCCTGAATAAGATATCTGCGCATATGGAGCAAGATGAAAATACTTATTCCTGAGCATAAGATAACCAAACCGCCCGCCAACATTCAGATAAGAGAATTTATATCCTTCATTAAAGGTACCTTCGAATGGTGATTCTATTTCAAAAGATTCCATTAGCTTCATATTACCACTATGCATAGCAAAGGCAAAATAAGCTTGCTTTACCTTACCATCTATAGTTAAGAAAAAATCACCTCCGGGTTTGTAATAGTTTCCAAATCCGCCATTCGGCATTGTAGCTCCTCCTCCTAAGGCAATACCCATAGAACCATAAATTTTTCTTCTTGGCAGAAATCCTTCCAGAAAGGCTTCGTATGCCAATGGTTTATACGATAAATAGATATTATCCAATCGTTTATAGTATTCCTCGCTAACCTTGTTTGCATTCACATAATAGATCAACAATCTCAAAATTGCTTTTACCTCATTATCAATAGTTGAATTATCACATTGCATTGACAGGGTTTCATGATTTTCCTTTAGCATGGTATACAAAGAAGTTAGAATACTATACTGCACAGGGTAATCCGGATACCGTAAATCTTCATATGCACCAATGATTTTTTCAGCTGTTTCCCATTGGTTTGTGAGCATAGCCAAACAAAGTTCTTCTCCATAACTAAATGCATTATAAGAAGAACGTCGCGCTGTCTCATCAAGAAAAGTCTGTATTTCAAGGACCTTTTTGATATTATCTTCCTGTAGCTTCTGCATAAGCAAACGCCTGCCGTTGTCCATATAAAACTCAGTACTGTCGATAAAGGTTCGGATTTCGTCGCCAACCTGTGCTTTTGACACAAAGGGAAAAACAAGAATCCAAAGAATAATTAGTTTCTTCATGATACAAGTATGGTAATGGTTTCCCCAAAAGTATAAAAAAATAAATCAGGTTATTTGATCAGATACAGTTTATTATCCTCCAGCGTATACATCATGGGGACGACCAGAAGGTTTTCATATTGTAACTTAAGGCTTTGAGCCATTTTGAGGACAGCATCAATCTCTCCGGGGATTGCATATTTTGCAACTCCCTCATTGAAATGACTGAGGGCATCATTTGTTGTCCAGCCATGGTCATTTGTCAGCCCTTGTATAATTTTTTGTCCCTGATCCTTTAATACCCTCAT
>PKSY01000196.1 GCA_002869405.1 Marinilabiliales bacterium | reverse complement strand
TTTTTCATTTTCTATTTTGGAATAATATATCTGTTGTGTTTTTCCTTCTCCATCAGGTCGTAGATATTTTCCGGAAAATGCGGACCAATAAATCTCATCACCCTTTGGGGATATAGCAAGCTGAGAATGTTCATACCAGGTAGAATCAGAAACGATGTCTTTGGCAAATATTTCAGGAATAGTATCGGGAGTGGTTTGTCCTAAATATTCTCCTTTCAACGGAGGGAAATCATGTACTATTTGAGCATTCAATAATTGAGAAATCCCCATAAATAGTAAAAAAAGTAATTTTTTCATTTGATGTCTTTATGTTTAGTACTTGATTTATAGTAATGGACAAGAAAAAGCAAGTGTGGGCGATGGCAGGCCTCTGACTTATTAAACCGCTACAATTTTGAAGCGGTCAACAAGCGTTTAATTTGCTACTATAACGCCTGTTTTGTATGCAAATTGTGTGTGCCCTGCATGAGCATCATGCAGCACATACTGTTTTTGAGCTACATAGGAAGCTTAAAGATACAGATTTAATTTCAGTAGCTATAATTCCGGAATAACGTGTTTGCCGGTATGACAGCTTTTTGATTGATTAGCGATTAGCGAATTTGATTAAGAATAAGAACAGGGGGCGATGTTTGCCCTCTCCCGCAGCGCTGTTCAAATTCGCATTCATATTCGCTCATCAGCTGTTCATCCGGTTGCTTCACTGCGTTGCCAATGACCCGGATGTTATTAGTGTTAAGTTGAGCGCTCCGGAGAGCGCGGATGGCTTTGCCATCCCGGGGATCACTGCGTCAGGGAAAAGATTGGCGGCAAAGAATGAAACCAGGAATCCCGGAGGGATGGCCTCTATGTAGCCCGAGACGATGCCATGAAACCGGAGCCGCGTAGCGGTGACACTCCTCAGCTCGATTAGTGAACGGAGGATGACTTTAATGCTAATTGTCAGTAATCAATTGAGAAATATCATTGCAATGGTGAAAAATGTCACCAGGCTGAATTGTGCCTCATAATCAGTAATGTAGTAAAATTGCATAGATAAAAATGTAAATATTTCACTAATCAAAGAAAGATAATAATGAAACGAACCACCACTCACTTTATTTTCGCAGTCTTACCTATGGTCTTATTGGTATTCGTTATCAGTTGTACCAAACAGGGGCCGCAGGGAACACCCGGTGTAGATGCTGATGCAATTTGTGGAACTTGTCATAATGTCTCATCAGACATTGTTGCCAAACAGACTCAATTCGGTGCATCCGGACACGCAACCGGAAGCACTTTTGAAAGAAACAGTGCCGATTGTGCAGTTTGTCACACCTCACAAGGTTTCATTGAGCGTATTGAAAATGGAACTGACGAGATAGCAGGCGATGTCAGCAATCCTGTTCATATTAATTGTAGAACATGTCATAATATTCACCTTGATTATGAAGAAAGTGATTATGACCTGACTACAACCGCAGCGGTTTCGCTCTGGATTGATGGTAGTATATTTGATTTTGGAAGTGGTAATATATGTGCTAATTGTCACCAGCCAAGAGTACCAAGTCCAAAGCCGGAAATTGGCGGAGAAGACGTTACCATTCCTTCACCTTACTGGGGTCTTCATCATGGTCCGCAAAGCACAATGCTATCAGGAACAGGTGGATATGAAATTGCCGGAAGTATGTCGTATACTAATTCACAACACACCAACCTGGTTACTGAGGGCTGTGTTAAGTGTCACATGCCAGATCCATATGGAAATCAGGCCGGTGGACATACTTTTAACATGACGTATTCATATCATGGACATGACGCAGTTTGGCAGGAAGGATGCACTGATTGTCATACAGATGGCAATGAATTGGAGACATTGATTGCCGATGCTTCAGATAATCTTGATGTGCTACTTGTAGATCTTAAGGCTAAACTGATTACTGAAGGAGTATTGGATTCTACTGACCATGTTATTCCCGGCACTCACTCTTCACTATTGGCCGGAGCTGCTATGAACTACTTGTTTGTACTTGAAGACAGAAGTAAGGGCGCACACAACTATAAGTATGCTGAGGCACTCTTGTCTAACTCTATTGAAGCTTTACCATAAGCTAAAGATATTTGATTAGAAAAGACCGGTTGAAAAACTGGTCTTTTTTAATGCTCTTTTTATAGATTTTGAGACCGATTCACGGATATTATTCTCTGATTTGTTAACGATCTCATTAAAGCAACCTCCATAAGAAAGTATCTTGTATCATTCAGTCGAATAGAATATTTATAGCCAAATAGTTTAACAATTCTGAATCTTGAGAAATTGATGAAGAAAAAGAAAAAAATGTGGCGAGAGCCATGGGATTACAAAGAAGGTTTCACCATTGCTATCGTATTAGTAGTGCTGGGTTTTATAATGGAGCTGATCATTGGAAACAATTCCGTCAGATTACCATCGTGGCCCACTAATTTTATTATTCTAATCTTCTTTATCGCATACCTTGTTTATACGGCAAATTTTGTGAAGCATCATATAATCAGGTTTTTTTCCACCACGGCTGCTGCGATATCTTCTACGGTCGTATTTACCGCGCTAATTCTTATTATGGGGTTTGTCCCTCAGGATGAGACAAGAATACCTGACTTTGTTGCTAGACTTGGAATCGGGAGCATTAAATCCAGTTACGCCTACCTTTTCTCCTCCCTTTACCTAATTACTGTACTGGGATTTACGATCGTGAAAAGACTCAAGAATTTTAACCTGAGGAATATTGCATTTTTCCTTAACCATGCCGGTTTATGGATAATTCTGGCCACTGCATCACTGGGTTCCAGCGACATGGTTCGCTTAAGAATGCAGATAGATGAAGGACAAACTGCCATGGTAGCCATGGACCAATACTCAAATCAATATCAACTCCCATTCGGCATTCAGCTTCTCGATTTTAAACTCACAGAATATCCTCCAAACCTGATTTTATACTCTAGCAAAGATGGAAAACCTGTATATGAAAAAGAGAAAGGACTGGAAGAGGTAGAAGAAGGGAAAAGTTTTAATGTTGAAGGATGGACTGTTACTATTGATGAGTTTTTGCCAATGGCAAAAATGAAAGAAGACCTCTTTTATAAAGATACTACATTAGGAGCAACACACGCTGCATACATCACAGCCATAAAGGATACAGATACAGTAAAAGGCTGGATTTCCCCGGGTAATGCGTTCTTTAAAATTATTTATCTCCCGTTGGGGGATCAGTATGATATTACCATGACCTATCCCATGGCTAAAGAGTATGAATCGGAGGTGAAGATTTTTATTATGCCGGAAGGTGAAGTTCGAAAGGAAAAAATATCCGTTAATAAACCAATAAAAGTAAAAGGTTATAAAATATATCAGTCCGGTTATGATGATGTTATGGGTCGATGGTCTTTTATTAGTGGCTTTGAACTAATAAGAGATCCATGGCTTCCGGTGGTATATACTGGATTCTTTATGGTGCTCCTGGGTGCGCTCTATTTATTATGGACAGGTAAAAAACAATCTTAAAAAGAGACATTATGATTTGGCATGATTTTCCACTTTTCTTCTATATCGCTTCCGCTCTCTGGCTAACAGGTGTTTTCATTCAGTTGGGACTCATAATCTTTAAGCTGTCAAACCGGCCGAAACGTAAAGCTTTCTTTGATGTTTTAAGTCTGTTGACCATTATTGGTGGTACACTGACAATCATCCTCTTTACTGTTTTACTTTGGATTGGACTTGGCAGACCGGTGTTCAAAACAATGGGAGAAACCCGACTTTGGTACTCCATTTTCCTTGCAACAATAGGTATTGTACTCTATTATCGTTGGAGGCTACGCGAGATTCTTATCTACTGTATCCCAATGGCCAACCTGTTTGTATTGATAAATCTGCTTAATCCTGATCTGTTCGACAAAACATTGATGCCGGCCTTACAGAGCCCATGGTTTATACCTCATGTG
>PKSY01000075.1 GCA_002869405.1 Marinilabiliales bacterium | reverse complement strand
GCTTTTTTATCCGTGAGGCGCTTGGTGTAAGTGCCATCAGGATGTTTATCGTAAGCAAAGTTTTTAAGAATAACCCTGTCGATATAGCCCTTCAGAATCGCAGGAGGACCAGCCCACCAGATAGGGTAGAGGAAAACAATCATGTCACTCTCAGTGATTATTTCATGTTCTTTTCGGATATCTGAAGGAATCACGCCATCGAGAAACTGATTGTAATCCTGTCGACCGAGAATCGCATCAAATTTCATCTCGTAAAGATCCCGGATAACAACCTTGTGACCTTTTTCTTCGGCTCTTAGTTTAATATGGTCAGTAAAAGAGTGTGTCAGTGAATGAGGATTAGGATTTGCGTTTATCAGAATAATATTCATAGTGCTAAAGTATTAAGTTCCATTCATTTAAAAAATGCTCCAGAAACGATTCCATGAACTCATGGCGCATTTGTGCAAGCTCTTTACCTCGTGCTGTGTGCATTTGGTCTTTGAGCAATAACAGCTTTTCGTAAAAATGGTTTATGGTCGGTGCCTTTGATTTTCTGTACTCTTCGGCGGTCATATTCAGTTGAGGCGGGATTTCCGGGTCGTACATTGCCCTGTTTTTATACCCGCCATAATGAAAAGTACGGGCAATCCCAATGGCGCCAATGGCATCCAGACGATCCGCATCCTGCACAATATGCAATTCAATAAAGGGTTCCGGGCAGATGTTTTTGCCTCCTTTAAAGGATACGTATCGCATTATATTTTTAATTTTTTCCTTGTCGGAAGATGAGAGAGGCTTGTTTTCAAGGAATTCCCCGGCCATAATTTCTCCCTTTGTTTCATCACCACCGTTAAATTTCGCGTCGGAGATGTCATGCAGAAGTGCTGCAATCTCTACTATGCCTGCGTCGGCGTTGGGAATCGTTGATGCAATATCCAAAGCAATCCCTCTGACACGACGGATATGATCCCAGTTGTGCCCTGCTTCCGCATTGGCAAGATGGTGTTTTACAAATTCTTCCGTTTGCTGTATAATGCTTTTCATGGGTTTTCAAACGTACACATTTTCTGTGAAGCACACAAGATTTTGAACCTTCTGTGAATAAATCGCTTTATTGTTTGTATTTTTGAATATTGAGACAGAAATCAACCGACCTATGATAGTACCTGAGATAGTAAAAAATGACCCCTGGTTACAGCCTTATGCTGAGAAGATTATATCACGTTTGAAAAAAGCCAGTGCCAAAGAGCGACTTCTTCTAAAAGTGGAGAATGTAGATGCTTTGGCTGA
The DNA here is from genome assembly GCA_002869405.1 of Marinilabiliales bacterium. GTDB lineage: Bacteria > Bacteroidota > Bacteroidia > Bacteroidales > BM520 > BM520. Next base: position 23,491 of record PKSY01000075.1, on the reverse strand, counting down.
CCTTTCGCGAATGCATGACTTTTACGGTCTTCATAAAGAGTCGGGAGGCTGGGTTCTTCGCGAATGGGCACCCAACGCCACCGGGATATTCCTTATCGGTGATTTCAATGGTTGGACAAAGAGCGATGAGTTCGCTTTCCGGCGTGAGGATGACCACTGGACGTTGAGATTATCTGCGGATAAGCTGCATCACGGCGACCTCTACCGCCTGGTGATGGAGTGGGAAGGCGGCTCAGGTGAGCGAATGCCGGCATGGTGTCGCCGGGCTGTGCAGGATGAAGATACCAAGATATTCAGTGCGCAGGTGTGGGATCCTGAAAAATCATACCATTGGAAGCATCATGCTCCCGATGCACCTGATTTCAGGCCTTTTGTGTATGAAGCACATGTTGGAATGGCGCAGGAAGAGCCTAAAGTTGGCAGCTATGCCGAATTCAGAGAGAAGGTGCTGCCAAGAGTTATCGCCGGTGGTTACAATACAATACAGCTGATGGCCATTCAGGAGCATCCCTATTACGGATCTTTTGGATACCATGTTGCAAACTTTTTTGCCCCATCGTCGCGCTTTGGAACCCCGGAAGAGCTTAAAGAGCTTGTCGACGCAGCACATGCTGCCGGGATAAAGGTGATTATGGATATCGTGCACTCTCACGCTGTAAAAAATGAGCTTGAAGGACTCTCAAAATACGACGGTACACCGTATCAGTTTTTCCATGACGGTGCGCGGGGTGAGCATCCGGCGTGGGATTCACGGTGTTTCGACTATGCGAAGCGTCAGGTGTTGCAGTTCCTGCTCTCCAATTGCCGCTACTGGCTGGAAGAGTTTAACTTCGACGGTTTTCGTTTCGATGGCGTCACAAGTATGATCTATCTTGACCATGGTCTCGAGCGAGACTTTGGCGGTTACGATGCCTATTACGATGACGGTGAGGATGAGGATGCTATCACATACCTTACTCTTGCCAATAAGATGATACACGAATTCAAACCCGGGGCCATTACCGTTGCTGAAGAGATGAGCGGTATGCCGGGTATGGCTGCACCCATCGATAAAGGAGGTATCGGCTTTTACTTTCGCCTGGCCATGGGAACTCCCGACTACTGGATTAAAACAATCAAGGAGAAGGCTGATGAGGACTGGAATGTGGAAGAGATGTATTATGAACTTACGCGCCGCCGTAATGATGAGCAAACCATTGGCTATTGTGAATCACACGATCAGGCTTTGGTAGGTGACAAGACAATTATTTTCCGCCTTTTGGATAAGGAGATGTACACCTCCATGTCGGCGACTATTGAGAATATGGTAGTGGACAGAGGTATTGCCCTTCACAAAATGATTCGTATGCTGACAATGGCCACCGCCGGTCACGGATATCTTAACTTCATGGGTAACGAATTCGGGCATCCCGAGTGGATCGACTTCCCGCGTGAAGGCAATGACTGGTCGTATCACTACGCCCGTCGTCAGTGGAGCCTGGTTGATAATCCAGCATTGCGGTATCGTTTCATGGGTGATTTTGATAAGGATATGGTGAAGTTGCTAAAAGAGAATAGTCTACATAATGACCCATGGCCTTATCTGCTTCACAAAAACCAACAGGATCAGGTGCTGGCATTTCGTCGTGGCGGACTGTTGTTTATCTTCAATTTCAATCCGACACAATCCTTTACTGATTATGCAATAGAGACTGAACCCGGAAAATACAGAATTGTACTCTCATCAGACTATGACGGATATGGCGGGTTCAACAGGGTGGATACGTCCCTTGAGTACTTTACTTTGAAGGCCGGTCATGAGTATTACGACCCGCATGTGTTGAAATTGTATATTCCTAATCGGGTTGTGATGGTGTTGGAACGGCAGGATTAATCGCAATGGATAACCGCGAAGGCGCAGAGGCACAAAGGAATATTAGAAGATTTTTGGATCCTTTTCCGGTAAAGCCGCACCGCCGTGCGGGTCTTAATTATACTCAATAGCACCGCTGTGTGGGTCTTGACTTTATACTGAGCCACGATAAATCGTGGCTCTCCGGTGTGTTCTATTACATTCCCTTAGTAAGTTCCGCCACGATATCCTCAATACGGATACCTTCGGCTTCAGCTTTGTAGTTTTTTACGATACGATGCCTTAGAATAGATGTAGCTACGGCACGGATATTCTCGATATCAGGAGAGTATTTCCCATGGATGGCTGCGTGGCACTTGGCTCCGATGATGAGGTACTGTGAGGCCCGTGGACCTGCACCCCAGCTGAGGTACTGGTTGGCCCAATCATGTGCGCTGTCTGTTTCGGGGCGTGTTTTGGAAACGAGTTTTACCGCATATTCGTAAACATTATCGGGCACTGGAATCCGGCGTATAAGTTCCTGGAAGTAGAGAATTTCTTCCCGTGTCAGAATCTCTTTTGGAGTAGCCATAACACCGGTAGTCGTATTCTTTACCACATTCACTTCTTCTTCAAATGTCGGATAGTCGAGCCAGATGTTAAACATAAAGCGGTCGAGCTGAGCTTCAGGAAGCGGGTAAGTTCCTTCCTGCTCGATGGGGTTCTGTGTGGCAAGCACAAAGAAAGGCTCTTCCAGAATATATCGTTTTCCGGCAACAGTTACCGACTTTTCCTGCATGGCCTCCAGTAATGCAGACTGTGTTTTTGGGGGTGTTCTGTTGATCTCATCGGCGAGGATAATATTACTGAAAACCGGGCCGCGGATAAACTCAAAGTTCCGTTCTTTACCCAGGATCTCCGTTCCTATAATGTCGGAAGGCATAAGATCGGGAGTGAACTGAATTCGGTTATAAGTAAGGCCAAGAGCCTGAGCGATGGTGTTGATAAGCAAAGTTTTTGCGAGCCCCGGAACACCCACCAGCAGTCCGTGCCCTTTGCTAAAGATGCTAATCAGCACATTATCAATTACATCTTCCTGCCCTACGATTACTTTGCCTACTTCCTGCTTCAGGTCATTAAATTTCTGAACAAAAGCGTCAATAGCTTCTTTATCTGACTTATATGTTTGCATAATATTTAATACTAATTGTTAACCCATTTTTGGAGAATCGGGCAGCTGAGGTATCTTTCGTCGATTGTGACATAAGTTTCTTCTGATTTTTCCCATACCCATTTCGCCAGCGCATTGGCTTCTTTTTCCTGCTGTGCCCACTGCTGGATTTTATTATAATCATCCTTGAGGTTAGCACGGTGAGGTGTTGTTCTTGCCTTCAGATAAAGAATTCTGAACGCATCAGTACCTTCCTCGGTAGTCATTTTTACTGCTTCAGAGATTTCGCCCACCTCCAGTTTATCAATCACGAAGAATACCTGAGGGTCAAGTTCGTCGGCACCAAACCAGGTGGATCCGGTCAGTGGGTTAATCATAATTCCGCCATTGATTTTGCCCGGATCATCGGAAAAATCCATTGCAGCTTCTTCAAAAGTCAGTGTATCTGTTTTTATAACACTGGCAATACTGTCGAGGTAGTTGAAAGCGTCCTGCAGGTCGTAAGGATTAACTTTTGGGCGAATAAGAATATGGTTTACATCCACATAGTCGCCTTTTCTTTCTATCATCTGAATGATATGGTAACCTGCTTCAGACTTCACGATATCAGATATTTCACCGTTTTTGAGGTTGAATGCGGCTGCTTCGAATTCAGGATAGGTATCACCACGACCGATTGTGCCGATAAAGCCACCCTCTTTTGCGGAGCCCGGGTCTTCAGAATAGAGTACTGCCAGGGTTTCAAATTTTTCGCCTTTCATAACTCTTTCACGTATACCTTTAATTTTTTCACGTGCAATATCGAGTTCTTTCTGGCTTATTTCCGGTTTCCTAACAATCTGTCCAATCTGGTACTCCGTATTTATCAGTGGCAGGCTGTCGGCAGGTATTTTATTAAAGAAGGCTTTAACCTCTGAGGGTGTTACTTTTACATCCATGGTTATTTTTCCCTGCACCTGTTCTGTCATCAACTGGTCGCGGATTATTTCACGAAACTCTTCCTTTATCTCAACAATGCTTTTGTTATAGAACTCTTCAAACTTCTCTTTCGATCCAAACTGAGCGATATAATAGCGAAGCCTGCGGTCGAGTTCCGAGTCAACCCTTTGATCGGTAACTTCAACGCTATCAAGCTGAGCCTGTGTAAGCAGCAGTTTTTGAAACAACAGATTATCCAGGATCTGGCAACGTATATCAGAGGCATTATCGATATTTCCCTGCATGCGGTATTGTACATACTGCGACTCTACGTCCGACATCAGAATTACGTTATCACCCACAGAGGCAATCACCTCATCAATCAGTACTCCTTCCTGAGCGAAAGAGATTGCCGGTACTAACAGCGCCAGCAGCAGGTATATTCGTTTTGTGATTTTTTTCATCTAATAAATCTCTATTTTGTTTGATTTCAGTGCTTCCTGGAAGAGCGCCGACTCCATCCTTTCCAGCAGTTGTGTTTTTCGTTGATTGAGAATAATCATACGGATATTCTCCTTTTCAAAATCCAATGGGCTGATGCTTTCCTTTATTTTAAAATCCTTTATGCGTAGCAGATAGACGTTGAGCGAATCATTTACTTCCACAAAGTCGTTGTTTTGTAAGAAATTTTCCTGGTTGAAGGTTTTAATAGGAATATATTTAATCAGGTCATTAAAAAACACCCACTCCTCTTCATCCAGAAAATAATCCGCTTCAATTTCTTTGCAATACTCTTCAAGTTGCTGTCGGTCTGACAGACTATCAGATTGCAGAAGCTGTGTGATGAGTTGTTTATCTGCAATTTCAGGATTAAAAATCACGAAGTCGGAAAGAAGGATATTTTCTTTTAACTCAAAATTATTAAGGTTATTTTCATAATAATCCTGAATATCAATGTCAGTAACCACAGTATCGAGCTGTTGTTTAACCAACTCTTTTTCGTATGTATAAACCAGCAATGAATTCCTGTAGTCTTCCATCTTTTTTTCAAAGTTGGTAAGATCTTCAGGAAGATTCTTCTCAGCATGTTGAATAATAGTCTGTTTTCTCACCCATGCATTAATATAATTCCGTGCAATTTGCAGCGAATCATTTGACTTGGTGCCCTTCGGAATCATTTGTTTTACCTCTGATGTAAGCAGGAATTTGTCTCCCACACGTGCTGCGGCATCTTTGTTGAATTCGCTGGTTTCGCATCCCTGAAAAGGAAAAACAAAAAACACCAATGCCAGCATCAATAAATTTCTTAAAGATGCCGGATTGGAATAAGTGCTATTGATTTTCCTTTGATTCATTGTTATTCGACAGAATTAAGGATTCTTTCGTTTACTTTAACAGGATATTTTTCCTGTAGTTCTTTCACCCACTCTTCTTCGAGTTGTTTTTGATAATCTGAAATCACAAGACCACGGCATTCGGAGAGTTCTTTCTGCGTTGGCGGGATAAACTTGTATATGTTAACAAAAACTGTTTTTCCTTTATAATCTACAGCTTTGGAAACACCTTCTTCCCATTTGAGGAGGTTAAGGATGTCGTTGGATCCCTTTTCCCATTTATCACTGTCGGTAGTAAGGATTAGTGCACTTCCGGCATTCACTTCATTAAGGATTTCTTCAACAGAAGCTCCTTTTTTAGCCATTTTCTGTGCTTTTTTCACAGCGCCGTCGTTGGTGAATGAAAAGATTGTTGCATCGGCACGCTCTTTCCACATATAGTTGGCTTTATGCTCATCATAATACTGCTGAAGTCCTGCAGTATCTTTTATGGCATACGACCAAATCTTCTTATCCATTAGATCGAAAAGCAATATTCCATCGCGGTATTCCTGCATTAACAATCTGAATTCAGGGTATTTGTTTTCCAGCTGGCTGTCTTCATATGCTATGGCTTCCTGTTCCACAAATCCTTTGTAGAATTCGTCAACATATGCTGTTAATGCAGTTGGATTTGCACGCTCCTGCTTTTTAAGAACATATTCCAGGAAATCTTTTTGCGACACTTTCTTGTCGCCGATCTTAAAAATTGGTTTTTGGAATCGTGCGATATTATCAATTTTCATTTTACCGGTAAAAATCGTACTGTCGATTGCTTGATAAGCATGAGATTTCTCGGTTTTATATTCCTGGAATCCATATTCGTTCAGTACTTTTTTGACCAGCGATTCAGTGCTTTTGTTTGACCGGTCGCTTCGTGCGAGGCGGTTTTTGATATCGTCTTTTTCCTCTTCAAATGTTCCTATTGGCTTGGTGTCGATAAGTTTTACGATATGCCAGCCGAAAGATGTTTCAAAAGGTTCTGAAAGGTTACCTTTTTCTTTGAGTGTGGTAACAACATCAATAAATTCAGGAATCATACGGTTGGAACCAAACCATGGAAGTACGCCTCCTTTTGGTGCGGAACCCGGGTCTTCAGAGTATTCTGCCGCAGCATCTTCAAAAGATTTTCCTTCTTTGATTTCATCATAAATCTCATTGATTTTCTTTTGAAGTTCTTCTTTCTGAGCAGTGGTTTTTTCTCCTTCATACTTAAGAAGAATATGTGCAACCTGAACTTTTCCCATGGCAGGCTGCCGGCGTTCAACTTTGAGAATATGATATCCGAAGTCAGTACGCACAGGCATGGAAATTTCACCTTCTTTGGTGTTGTATGCTGCATTTTCAAAAGGATAAACCATGTCGAAAACCGTGAAGTATCCAAGATCTCCATTATTACCCGGAATAATTCTGCCTCTTACATCGCGGTCTCTTACAGAAGGGTCTTCAGAAACTTCCGCTGCCACGGCACCAAAATCTTCGCCGGCAATAATACGATCTCTGATCGCCATAATCTCATTGTATTTCTGAAGTGTATCTTTTGGAGATGCATTTTTGTTTACTTTCAGAAGAATATGTGAAGCACGCATATCCTCTTTTTTACGCTCGTAGGCTTCCTGAATAAGATACTTGTTTGTCTCTTCATCAATCAGATAAGGTTGCGCCAATTGCTCACGATAGCCACTGAGTTCCTTAATGAAAGACTGTACTGTATCCATTCCCAGGGCTTCAGCTTCTTTCACTTTTAGTTTAAATTTGATGTAAAGGTCGAGATATTCTGCAACAGATTTTTTATCCATCACATCACCATCCACATTATTCTTTTTATACACCGCAGTGAATTCGCTTCTGGTGATATCTTCATCACCAATAGTGATAAGTACGGGGTCGTTCTTCTGTGCAAACAGTGTAGTGCTAAAGAGAACGCCTAAAAGCAGTAATGCCTGATAGATTTTCATAGGTTTGAGTTTTTCAGCTTTATGATTTTTTATTGATATCAACTAGTATTGACGGGTATAGTTAGGTGCCTCTCTGGTGATAGTAATATCGTGCGGATGGCTTTCCTGATACCCGGCATTTGTAATTTTTATGAATTTAGCATTTTGCAGCTCTGCGATATTGTGGGATCCGGTATAACCCATTCCTGCGCGGAGGCCACCGACCATCTGGTGTATAACTTCTGAGAGAGTTCCTTTATATGGCACACGACCGACAATGCCTTCGGGCACTAATTTTTTAATGTCATCCTCAGCATCCTGGAAGTAGCGGTCTTTAGAGCCTTTTTGCATAGCTTCAATGGATCCCATTCCGCGGTATGTTTTGTATTTTCTTCCTTCGAAGATGATTGTTTCGCCAGGGGACTCATCTACTCCTGCGAACAGTGATCCGGCCATAATAGAGGAAGCTCCTGCAGCAAGTGCCTTGACTATGTCTCCGGTATATCGGATTCCACCGTCGGCGATAACAGGGATATTTGTCTTTTTGAGCGCCTGTGCAACTTCATAAACTGCGGTTAGCTGTGGAACCCCTATACCGGCAATAACGCGTGTGGTGCAGATTGAGCCGGGTCCGATACCGACTTTTACTGCATCAACGCCGGCTTTAGCGAGATCCATGGCAGCTTCGGGGGTGGCAATATTTCCGGCTACAAGCTGTAATTCCGGAAACTCTTTTCTGATGCGGGCAACCATTTCCAGTACACCTTTGCTTTGGCCGTGAGCGGTATCGATAATTATAGCATCCACGCCGTTTGAAGCCAGAGCAGCGGCTCTCTCCATGGTGTCGTATGAAACACCGACAGCAGCAGCTACACGCAAGCGGCCGAGTTCGTCCTTGCATGCATCAGGGCGCTCCTTAATCTTGATAATGTCTCTGTAGGTAATTAATCCAACAAGTTTAAAGTTATTATCGACCACAGGGAGTTTTTCGATTTTATGCTTTTGAAGGATATCGCCTGCTTTTTCAAAGTCGGTGAATTCGCGTGTGGTAACTAGCTTGTCAGCATGCGTCATAACTGTTTCTACGCGGTTGTTGAGTTCGCGCTCAAAACGAAGGTCACGGTTTGTAACAATACCAGCAAGACTATTATCTTCATTTACCACCGGTATTCCACCGATGCCATATTCGTTCATTAGTTGCAGTGCATCACCGATAGTGGCATCCGGCTGAATAGTGATAGGGTCGATAATCATACCATTTTCAGCTCTTTTCACCTTTTTTACTTCATTGGCCTGAGCTTCAATGGACATGTTTTTATGCAAAACACCAATACCGCCATCCTGAGCAACGGCAATAGCCATTTTGCTTTCAGTAACTGTATCCATTGCTGCAGATACAATTGGTATTTTCATGGTAATTTTGCGGGAGAATTGTGTGGTAATGTCCACATTTCTGGGTAACACCTCTGAATAGGCCGGAACCAGCAGGACATCATCATAGGTCAGCCCTTCTCCGATAAACTTATCATTATAATTCAGTGACATGTCAAATTAATTTGCGCAAAGGTATGAAAAATCAACCATTTATTTTATGAGTGCAACAGTACCGCGGCGTGTGAATTCCGTGCCCTGAGGTGTGGTAAGAACCACATGAAATACATAGATACCTGCAGGTACGGCAGAACCATCAGAAGTACCATCCCATCGGTTGTCGTAACTTGTTGAGGTATAGATGTTTTTGCCCCACCTGTCGTATATGGAAAGTTTATATCCTGCAACATTCTGATCATTAAGGAAATTGATGGGACCAAAAGTGTCGTTCAGACCATCAGAATCAGGGGTGAAGGCATTAGGAAAATTTAACATTTTTAACTCTGCCGTGAGGGTGATTCTGTTGGAAAAACTGAGATGTTCTGCGCCGGTATTTGAGTCGATGTATCTTGCTAAAGCAACAAATTCTGCTTCTCCGGCAGCTACAACAGGGTCAGTAATCTGATCAGTTACTGAAAGTGCTGATCCTCTGTATACGGTGTCTGTATCACTGCCTATGGTTCTGATAATGATATATTCCTGAAGGGTTGATGATGAATTAAAGGCCTCACTCCAGGTCAGGTCATAGACACCGGGTACGAGACTCTGTCCGCTAAGGAGGAATGTTTTTGCTTCAGGGAAATAAGGCATAAGATTGCCACAGGTATCAATAGTTTCGCTGAAATAGCGGTAGGTTTCATTGTCGGTATCCACATTCTCATCCAGGAAGAATAATTCCGGACCATCTGAGGGTGCCGCTTCACGAATAAGGTTTTGAGAACCGGTGGAAATATCCTCGCGTAATAGTCTGTAAAGTGTTGATTCATTGGCGTCAGCATCAATGTACCATTCGATATCAATTACAGCCGGTGCGACCACGGAAATATTGGTTACAGAGAGGGTATCCGGAGAGATTGGGATATATCCTGTGATGCATTGTGTACAGGAGGTACTGCTGTATCCCGCGCTGTTAAACGCTTCTACATAGAAACAATACTCTTCACCATCGGTAAAAGATTCATCCAGCGTAAATTCTGAGTTTGTGGTGGTTGCCTTAAGCGTTTCAGCGCCTGTATTAAGATCAACCTCAATGATATTGTAGCCCTGTAACGGAGGGTTCATGTTGATGTAATCACTCCAGTCGAAGAATACGGTCTGATCACAGATATCGGGTTCGATGATTTCCAGATCGAGGACACGGTGGGCGAACTGGTAGTCGGGGGGATCTTCATTTCCGCAAAAGTCCATGGCAGAAACGGCATAATTTATCTCCCCGTCGCAGATGTTTGTTCCTGCAAATGTCGTATCCGTGCCAAATACCGAAAAGAGGTAATTCCAGTCGAGCCCCGGAGGCCGGTTTTCATATACACGGTATTCGGCCACATCAGTATCAGGGCTGGAATCCCAGCTAATCTTTACCTGGCTGTTGTTAATCACAGTTACACTTTTCACATTGGGAATCACGGGCTGGGTTATGTCGCGGAAAATATCAGCATCCTCGGTGCTCAAAGCAGAAAGTGTAGATAATGGGTCAGTCTGCCGAAGATAATATGTGATGGTTTTATCGGTACAATTATGAAAAGAGAGGTCATAATATTCTGAATCACCGGTTACTGCGATAGTTTCATCCGCTCCGCCCTCAATTATCCGGTGGATTTCATATTGATAATTATAAAGAAAAGGTTCATCTTTTATGTGGTTCCACGATAACCTTGCGGTAGAATTTGAATTATATCTGCTAACGTTCAGCCGCACATGAGTGAGAGTATCGGAGGTAATGCTGTCACCTGCAGTTTGTTGTGTAGTTATGAAATAGTAGTGTTGAATACTTGTGCCACCCGGGGGTTGATGCAGAAACTGTGGGTTGTTATAAACGGTACCTTCATAAATATATTCATAAGGACCGGCATAATCTTCGCTATGGTAGATGTTATAACTCACGAAGTTACTGCTGTTTATTCCATCAGTAATCATCCATTCCAGTAAAATGGCTGTATTTCCATTTACAGACAGGGATCTGAAAAATGATTCATGCGTCTGTCCGTAAGAGAACAGCGTGATCATCAGCATAAAAAGCACCGGTAATATCTTCACTCGCATGTAATACAAATATAGCAATGAAAAGTAACGTACAGGGATTAAACGTTGCTTTTTGGAAAAGATTATCTCTTCCCTGCGACAACGATGGATAATCCATCCTCATGGAAGTACTTTTCTGCTGTTTCCATGATCTCATGCGTGGTAATGGTCTCCACCGTATCAAATGCTTTCTGGTAAAAGGTATTGTCAAGATCAGCATCGGACATTTCGCGGAAGCGCTCCCCAAGAGCCATTGGACCGTCGAAGTTGCGTATCAGGCTGCCGCGAAGGTAGTTCTTCACCAGTGCCAGCTCTTCTGCCGGCATCTCCTCGGTGCGTAGCCTCTTCATCTCTTTACGAACCTCTTCTATGGTGGCACTTGTAACATCGGTTCCCACTTCTGCCGCTATGTTGAAGTATGCACCATTTTTCAGCGGTACCATCCTGGAACCAATACCATAGGTGTATCCTTTATCTTCACGGATGTTCTTCATCAGTCTGCTGCCGAAATAGCCACCCAGCACTGCACAGGTAAATTCTGCCGCTGCATAGTCCTCGTGCGTTCTGTTTATCATCAGGCTTCCCATGCGCACAGCCGACTGTACCACATTCTCAACAGGGATTATTACCTCTTCACGTGAGGATCCGTTGATTGAAAAATTGAGTTCCGATGATGTAAGCCGGCTTTCTGAATGTTTTGGTATGTATTTGTTCAACAGAGGGATAACCTGTTTATCAATTTTTCCACTTATAATTATCCGGGCGTTTTCCGCAACATAGTAATTTTTATAAAAAGCCTTCAGATCTTCTGTTGAGATATCGGCAAAAGACGTTTCCTCTACCTCTTTCCCGTAAGGATGTTCTTTGCCAAATATGACAGGACGAAATCGCTTTGATGCCAGGTACTGTACTTTTTTTCTGTTTACCTGATACTGCTGCAGCTGTCGCCGGTTATGTACGAAAAACTCGTTTTCCGGGAATGTGGCATTGAATATAAGATCCAGAAAGACGGGAATGGTCTCAGCAAGGTATTTGTTCAAAGTGTAAAGTGCCACAACCGATGTGTCGGGAGTAGTGTAGTGTTCCAGAAATGCGCCGTAGAAATCCAGTTTTTCCGATATCTCTTTGGAAGAACGTGTTTTTGTGCCTTCCTTCAGCATACTGTTTGTATAGGCAGCCACAAGGGATTTCTGTTGTTTATCGGAGCCTGCTCTGAAAATAAATTCTATTTTACACAGATCCTGTGACCCTCCCTCTATTCCATAAAGTGTAATTCCGGAATCCAGTTTTGCTGTCTCCGGGTCGGGTAATTTTATGGTTCTGAGATCCAGGTTGCCATTGCCCGGAGCTTTATCTCTATATAATGTCATTAATTTCTCTTTTTCGATTTGTAATGTAAGATGCTGCAATTCTCAGCTTTGAAAATCTCCTTTGCCTGATCGCTAATCATCTGAGGGGTTACTTTCAGGTATTTATCAAGCTCAGTGTTAACCAGTGAAGTATCACCCATAAGTTTTGCTATACAAAGGTTCAGCGCGATAGTCGTTATCTTAAGCTCAGAAAAAACAAGAATGGATTCAATTTTATTCTTTGTTTTCTGAAGTTCTTCTTCCGGGGGTGGATTTTCTTTAAGCATTTCGAGTTCACGGTAAATTGCTTTTTCAGCACTCTCAAAGGACACACCTTCATTAAGTTTTCCTGAGATTAGGAAAAGCCCCGGATCCATATCTCCTTAAATATAAGCGTTGAGGTCGGAAAATAACTGTTCCTCTTTTATAAGTTTTTGCGTAAACCGTGATGATTCGCCGTGAGAAAGAATATCGGAAATCAGATCAGTACGGTGGTAATTTTCATCGAGCCTTCCGGGCATATGCCATGCCATAAAAAGCGCATCGGAAGGTACGTCGCGTTCTACTTCCAGAAACCGGGGGTTTTTTTGTACCGTCTCTGCGGGAAGATCACGCTTGTATGGCTCTCCGGAAGGAATCGGACCAAACCACTTCTCTGCCAGTTCATAAACCTTTTCAGGGTCTACATTTCCGGTTACCGACATAATTGCATTGCAGGGGTTATAGAATTTCCCGTAAAATGCTTTGACATCATCCATTGTAGCATCAGCAATGTGGCTAAGTTCTTTTCCTATTGTGGGCCATTGGTAAGGATGCTGTTTATATGCCAATGGTCGTAAAAGTAACCATGCATCGCCGTAGGGCTGGTTAAGGTATCTTTGTTTGAACTCCTCCATCACCACATTGCGTTGCACTTCAAGGCTTTTTTCCGAGAAAGCAAGGTTGAGCATTCTGTCGGATTCCAGCCAAAAGGCAGTTTCCAGGTTTGCAGCCGGCAGGCTCAGGTAATAGTTGGTGATATCATTGGAAGTAAAAGCATTGTTTTCACCTCCTGCACGTTCCAAAGGCTCATCATAGGAAGGTATATTTACAGATCCACCAAACATCAAATGCTCGAAAAGGTGGGCAAACCCGGTCCTCTCCGGATCTTCATCACGTGCGCCAACATCATATAATATGTTTACTGCTGCCATTGGTGTGCTGGTGTCCTGATGAACAATCAGCGACAATCCATTCGACAAAGTGTATTCTTTATAATCTATCATATTCAAATTTTAAAGTGCAAAGATATCTTTTTCCATCAGGCAGAAAACTGACTATGTAAACATCTTTCTCTCGTGGTTGTTGTTCTGTATTAAGGAATTATATATACATAATCCATATTTATTTAATTTTTACCTTTGCAGCGCAAAGAAGCATTTTATAAAACAACACAATACCAATAGACAATGAAAAGAGATGATCTCGTTTTTGACATCATTGGCAAGGAGCGTAAACGTCAGATGGACGGCATAGAGCTGATCGCATCAGAAAACTTTGTCAGTGAGCAGGTTATGGAAGCTATGGGCTCCGTTATGACCAATAAATATGCAGAAGGATACCCCGGAAAGCGTTATTACGGCGGTTGTCAGCATGTGGATGAAACAGAATTGCTGGCTATTGAAAGAGCAAAAGAGCTTTTTGGTGCGGAGTATGCCAATGTTCAGCCGCACAGTGGTGCGCAGGCAAATATGGCAGTGCTGCTGGCATGTCTGCAACCCGGTGATACATTTATGGGTCTCGACCTGAGCCATGGCGGACACCTTTCTCACGGATCGCCTGTGAATAGTTCGGGGCTGCTTTATAATCCGGTTGCTTACGAAGTTGAAGAAGATTCCGGAGTTATTGATTACGATAAGATGGAAGCTGCTGCTTTAGCGCACGAACCTAAGCTTATCATTGCCGGTGCTTCAGCATACAGCCGTGACTGGGATTATAAACGTATGCGTGAGATTGCCGACAAGATTGGCGCCCTGCTGATGGCAGATATTTCTCACCCCAGTGGATTAATTGCAAGAGGATTACTCGCTGATCCGATTCCCCATTGTCACTTTGTAACTACCACAACTCACAAAACACTTCGCGGACCACGCGGTGGACTCATTCTTATGGGAAAAGATTTTGATAACCCATGGGGCAAGGCAACAAAAAAAGGTGTAGTCAGAAAAATGTCAAGCCTGATTGATTCAGCTGTATTCCCTGGAATACAGGGCGGTCCACTGGAGCATGTTATTGCTTCCAAAGCTGTGGCCTTCGGTGAAGCGCTTACTGATGAATATCTTGACTATATTAAGCAGGTGCAGAAGAATGCAGAGGTGATGTCAAAAGCATTTACAGATAAAGGTTATAATGTGATCTCCGGAGGTACTGATAATCATTTGATGCTTATCGATCTGAGAAGTAAATTTCCTGAAATTACAGGTAAACTCGTGGAAAATACACTGGTGAAAGCTGATATTACAGTGAATAAAAATATGGTTCCTTTCGACAGCCGCTCTCCGTTCCAGACTTCCGGCCTTCGTGTTGGTACTCCGGCAATTACAACCCGTGGTCTTAAGGAAGAGCATATGCCAATTATCGTTGATCTGATCGATGAGGTAATATCCAATATTGAAGATGAGCAGGTAATAGCAAGTGTGCGTAAGAAAGTAAATGAACTTATGCACGGTTTCCCGCTGTTCGCCTGGTAGTAAAAATCGCACGTTGACTTACTCTCTGTGCTTCAGTAATTTTTACTAAACAATATTTTAACTTTAAATTTCAAAATACTGAGTCTTCATATGTACTTTTGTACTATGAAGACTTTGTATATAGTAAGGCATGCCAAATCCTCATGGAAAAATCCTGATCTTTCTGATGTGGAACGCCCTATTCTTGAGAAAGGGAAAAAGAGGACTCGCAGGGTGGTAGATTATCTTATTGATAATGAGGTTAAAACGGACCTTATTATTTCCAGTCATGCAGTTAGAGCCATGCAGACTGCAGATATTCTGGCACATGCATTGAAATATGATAAGGAGAAAATTCTGATTGACCGATCTGTCTATTATGGTGATAGCGAGTCGATAAGGAAAATTTTCTTCGACCTTCCTTCAGATGCAAAATCATTGATGATAGTTGGTCATAACCCAACCATGACCAACTTCGTGAATTTATTTCTTGATGAGAAACTGGAGTGGCTGCCCACTTCGGCAGTAATGGCATTACGGTTTAAAGCCGGAAACTGGCTTAATGTCTTGAACACCAAACCTGAAATCTTGTTCTATATTTATCCGACTCTATTGAAGCAATCAGTAGCAAAGTAGTATCTTTGAATCCGGTGTAAATCAAATTTTTCATCCATGAATCAGGACGTAAACAGAGAGATCAGCTGGCTGCATTTTAATGCCCGCGTTTTACAGGAGGCTGAGGATCCTTCCAATCCACTGCTGGAACGAATTCGTTTCCTGGGGATCTATTCCAATAATAATGATGAGTTTTTTCGGGTAAGGGTCGCAGTGTTAACACGTCTGATACGTATTAATGAAGCCGTTACAAGTGAGAGAAAGAAGTTTCGCGACTATGACGTGGAGAAGGTTTATGCCAGAGTAATGGAAATACAGCATGAACAACAGATTCGTTTTCAGTCTGTTTGGGCTTCTTTGCAAAAAGAGCTTGCAGAGAATAATATCTTCATCGTAGATGAAAAAAGAATTACAGGATCACAGGCAGATTTTGTGCGTGGGTATTTCCGGAAAAACATTCGGCCACAACTCTTTCCGGTAATGTTAAGTAAAGTTGACAGCTCAAAATTCATTAAGGATAATGCCGTTTATCTTGCTGTAGATCTTTTGAGTTCTCAGAAGGAGTTGAAAGAAAGATATGCGTTAATTGAGATTCCTGCTGACAGGATGGGGCGGTTTTTAATGTTGCCATCTGCAGACTCAAAGCAATATCTGATGTTTTTGGATGATGTTATCCGATATTGCCTCAATGATGTTTTCGGAGCTTTCGGGTATGATAAATTCAGTGCTTACACCATAAAAATTACGCGTGATGCGGAGCTGGACATCGACCATGATATTTCAAGAAGTTTTATGGAACTCATGGAGATGAGCGTGAAACGCCGCGCGCAGGGTGATCCGGTGAGGTTTGTTTACGACCGCGCCATGCCTGAAAAGCTGCTGCTTACCTTTGCGCAAAAACTGAAATTATCAAAAAAGGCAAACTATTTTCCGGGTGGGAGGTATCATAATTTCCGTGATCTGATGAAATTTCCCAACCTTGGAAGCTCAGTATTGAATTATGATCCGATGCCTCCGATTCATTCCGGTGTTTTTCCTGAGAAACAAAGTATTATAAATATTATTAAGCAGAAAGATGTTCTTCTGCACTATCCTTATCACTCTTTCGATTCCTTTATTGACCTGTTGCGCGAGGCATCTCTTGATCCAAAGGTCAGAGGCATAAAGGTTACGCTGTACAGGGTTGCCAAAGATTCCAATGTGATCAATGCACTTATCAATGCAGCGAGAAACGGGAAACGCGTTACTGTCTTTTTCGAGTTTCAGGCACGCTTTGATGAGGAAAACAACATCTATTATGTGAATATTCTTCAGGAGGAGGGAGTGCGTGTAGTATCAAGTATTCCAAGATATAAGGTACATAGCAAATTGCTTTTGATAAGAAGAAAGGAGAATGGTTATAACAAGTACTATGCTGCAATAGGTACCGGGAATTTTAATGAATCTACTTCCAAAGTATACACTGATATTATGTTGTTTACAGGGAATCAGGAAATTGTAAATGAGGTTAATAGTGTATTTCATCTTTTTGATGACCGTTTCATGCGTCCGGAATTCAGGCATATTGTGGTATCTCCATTCATGCACAGGGATTTTCTGAGTGTCATGATAAAGAATGAAATACAAAATGCAAAGCTTGGAAATCCGGCATGGATAAAGATTAAATTAAATAATCTTGTTGATAATAGTGTGATTTCCCTGATTCGGCAAGCTGCCGCTGCGGGGGTGAAAATTGAAATGCTGGTCCGTGGAATCTGTGTGATGGTTCCATCGGTGAGAGAGCGGAAAAACCTTGAGATTGTCTCTGTGGTTGACAGGTACCTTGAGCATTCGCGCTTTTTTATTTTTGCCAATAATGGTGACCCCAAATGTTATCTGACCTCCGCCGACTGGATGAAGAGAAACCTGGATCATAGAATTGAAGTGACATGTCCTGTGTACGACCCGCAACATATACAAACGCTAATCGAGGTTTTCAATATTAGCTGGAAAGATAATTTAAAAGCCCGTTATCAGGATGGAACCGGAAATAATATTTATCGTCCTGTTAATGAGGTTGAAAAATGGCGATCTCAGGTTGAACTCTATCGGTATTTTACCCGTAAGGAATAATTTTTATATTTTTACCGACCTGAAAACTGACCGTTTATGATACTCTCATCTGTAGATATAGGTTCCAATGCTGTCCGGCTGCTGTTTGCCAATGTGCATGAAAGTAATGGCGAGGTAGTGATTGAAAAGGATACGCTGATACGAATTCCTGTGCGTCTTGGTCAGGATGTTTATACAAAGGGGAAAATCTCAAAAGTAAAAGCAAAAGCACTGGTAAAAACACTTAAAGCCTTCAGTATGCTTGTGGATGTGCATAAGCCTGAGGGATTTGTTGCTTGTGCTACAGCTGCCATGCGTGAAGCTGAAAATGGGGAGGACGTGCTTAAAATGATTCGCAAAGAAGCCGGAATGGAAGTCAGTGTAATTGACGGCCTTGAAGAAGCACGTGTTATCCGCAGTATCACGCATTATCCATTATCGGAAAAGATTAAGAAAACACTCTATATTGACGTTGGTGGAGGTAGTACTGAAATCTCTGTTGTAAATGATGATAATGAGCCTGTGGCAAAATCTTTTCCCATAGGAACATTGCGCCTTCTTAGCGGAAAAGTTGATGATATTGAGTGGATGGTCCTCAACAACTGGTTGAATCAGTTTAAAGAGGCATTTGGAAAGATCCAGATGGTAGCTTCAGGGGGAAATATCAATAAACTCATTAAACTTTATGGGCGCACAGATGAAAATATTCTCATAGGAACAAATCTTGAATATGCCTTTAAGCAACTTTCTTCGCTTTCTGTTGAGGAGAGAATGGAAACCTTCAACTTACGACCTGACCGTGCTGATGTAATTGTTCCTGCTACAAAAATATATCTGACAGTGCTGAAGAAAATTCAGGCTGAGGCAGTTCTGGTACCCAAAATGGGTCTTGCCGACGGGCTTATTGTTCAGATGTACCGTGATTTAAAACGAAAATCAAAAAAGAAGTAAAAAAATCAGCCCCTCACAATAGTGAAGAGCTGGAATGCCGTTCCGTGGTGCAGAGACAGCCTGGGATTTTTGGTTTGTTGGCTCAGTATGCCCACTTTCAGACTCCTGACCAAAAAATTGAGATTTACCTTTTTTTAAAAGGCACGATAAAGGTAGTTAAAATTTTTAACAAAACAAGATACGCTCCCGATTGTTCCCTTCGATGACAGGCTTTCTTTGCCGAATACTATTACCTTTGCAAAAATTTTTTTTATGATTTCGTTCGAAGAAGCATACCGAATAGTTTCTGAAGTTAAAGTAAAACAGGAAGTTCAAAGAGTGCCATTTACTGATGCTCTGGGTTTTGTGTTGGCAGAAGATATTAAATCTGATATCGATATGCCTCCGTTTGATAAATCTGCAATGGATGGATATGCCTGCCGTAAAGAGGATCTGAATAATCCAATGCAGGAGATAGAAATTATCCCTGCCGGCAAAGTACCTGAAAAGGTTATTACAGAAGGAAAATGCTCCAGGATCATGACCGGTGCAATGATTCCTGATGGTGCTGATACTGTGATTCGGGTTGAGGATACCTCTTTGTTGGATGGAATAGTAACTTTTACAGGGACACGGACCCCGGATAATATTTGCAGGCTTGGTGAAGATATCCGAAAAGGCGATCGGGTGCTAAAAAAAGGCACATTACTTCGTCCACAGCAGATTGCAGTGCTCGCATCTGTCGGTGCAATAAAACCAAAAGTATATTCCAAACCTGTAGTTGCGGTTATCTCTACCGGTGATGAACTTGTGGAGCCCTCACATAAGCCGGGGAAAGGACAAATCAGAAACAGCAATGCCAGCCAGTTGATTACCCAGATAAAACAGGCAGGAGCAAAAGCTGAATATATTGGCATCGCTCTCGATACTCCTGAAGATACACGTGAGAAAATTCATAAAGCCATGAAAGTGGCTCAGGTGGTGATTCTTACCGGTGGGGTCTCAATGGGTGACTATGACTATGTGCCCCAAATCCTCAAAGAAAATGATGTTACCATCGGGTTTAAAAGTATTGCTGTGCAGCCCGGCAGACCAACGGTGTTTGCCCATAACAATCGTAACTTCTTCTTTGGGCTTCCCGGAAACCCCGTATCATCTTTTGTCCAGTTTGAGCTTCTGGTAAAACCGCTGCTGGCAAGAATTGCAGGTCATGATTATAAGCCCTGTGTGCTTTCAGGAACACTGACAAAAGATTATTCCAGAAGAAACACCGGAAGAAAAGCTTTTGTCCCGGTGAATATAGATAATGATATGAATGTTACTCCGGTAGAGTATCACGGTTCGGCACATATTCACTCGTATGTGGAGGCCAATGCGATAATGACTGTAGAGATAGGTACAGCAACAATGAATAAGGGAGAGAAAGTAGATGTTCGACAAATTTAACCGGGAGATTACATACCTGCGTATTTCAGTCACTGACCGTTGTAACCTCAGGTGTACCTATTGCATGCCCGAGTGCGGTGTGGAAGCCATGAGCCACGACAAAGTGATTCGTTTTGAAGAGATTGTGGAGGTAGTGAAAGCTGCTGTCTCTATCGGGATTTCAAAGTTCCGCATTACCGGAGGTGAGCCACTGGTGCGAAAAGGTATTGTTTCTTTGGTAAAGATGATTAATGAGATCCCCGGAGTTAAAGAGCTGGTTATGACCACCAATGGAATTTTGTTGGAGAAATATGCAGAGGAACTTGCCGCTGCAGGAATGGGGCGTGTAAATGTCAGCCTCGACACCATAGACCCGGAAGAGTATCGCAAAATCACAAGGGTGGGTTCTTTAGATCAGGTTTTTAAGGGTCTTCAGGCCGCCGAAAAACACGGGCTTACTCCCATCAAACTAAATTGTGTTATACAACACTCCTCGGATGAGAAACATGCACAGGGAGTGCGTGAATTTGCCCGTGAGAAGGGATATGCTGTACAGTTTATCCGACAGATGAATCTTGAGGCCGGTGAGTTTAGTGTAGTAGAAGGCGGACATGGCGGCGACTGCCCGAACTGTAACCGTCTGCGACTTACTGCCGATGGTCTGATACATCCATGCCTGTTCTCCGATAAGGGTTATGATGTGAGAAAACTGGGCCCAGAAGAAGCACTAATACAAGCAATAGAAAACAAGCCGGAGACAGGTTCCTGCAATGTGTCAGGAAAATTTTATAATATTGGAGGATAATTTATGCCCATGAAAGAGTTTTCCCATACTGATAAAAGTGGCAAGGCGTCCATGGTGGATGTGAGCAGTAAACCGGATCAGCTTCGAACTGCCACAGCTAAAGGATTCATCTCATTATCAGAAGATACCGTTCGTCTTATTCGCGATAATGAGATGAAAAAAGGTGATGTGCTCACCGTGGCTCAGGTGGCCGGAATTCAGGGTGGGAAAAATACAAGCTTGCTGATTCCTCTGTGTCATCCATTGCAAATCTCTAAAATTGATGTGAAAACGGAAATAAGAGATAATGGCGTGATGGTGGAATCTTTTGCCCGTTGTACCGGAAAAACAGGCATTGAAATGGAAGCTCTGACAGCATGTTCGGTGGCACTCCTTACCATTTATGATATGTGTAAAGCCGTTGATAAGAACATGGTGATAAGTGAGATATCATTAGTTGAAAAAACCAAACAATAATCTCCATGAACCTGCTCTTACTCTCGCTTGCCCCGGTATTTATCATTGCAGGATACGTCTATTTCCGCGATAAATATGAACGTGAGCCTGTTTCACTACTGCTGAAAAGTCTCTTTATGGGCGTAATTATTACGCTTCCGGTGATTTTAATGGAGAGTGTGCTGTCGCTTTTTGCTTTTGGCGAGTCGTCAATATTGAGCGCCTTTTATCATGGTTTCGTAGTTGCCGGGTTTTCAGAAGAGCTGTGGAAACTAATTGCTGTATACCTTTTGGTTTGGCGTAATGAAGAGTTTAATGAGCGTTTCGACGGAATAGTATATGCTGTTTTTGTGTCGTTGGGCTTTGCCGGTGTCGAGAATGTCCTTTATGTGCTGGACGGAGGAGCCGGAGTAGCCTTGTCGCGGGCCATAACTGCCGTGCCGGCACATGCACTCTTTGGCGTTATGATGGGATACTACCTTGCCATGGCAAAATTTAATCCCGGAACAAGGCGCGAAAACCTCTGGAAAGCACTCTTCGTACCGGTGCTGTTCCACGGGTTCTACGATTTTATATTGATGACCGGTT
This sequence comes from Marinilabiliales bacterium, assembly GCA_002869405.1. Taxonomy (GTDB): domain Bacteria; phylum Bacteroidota; class Bacteroidia; order Bacteroidales; family BM520; genus BM520. Next base: position 1,706 of record PKSY01000075.1, on the reverse strand, counting down.
TCGCATGGCTCGCTGCGGTATTTGTCCCCTTTGTGATTTATCTGTGGATTGCCGGATTCAACCGTATGAAAGTGCTGTCCGATAATTCCAGGTTTAACCCTGAAAATGCCGCTGTTGCTGATGAGGTATGGAAATTTAATGAAGAAATAATTGTTGAAGATGACAAAGACGAATAATCCGATAAAAATTGTCTCTGTAAATATTTCAGAGGAAAAGGGTGTTATCAAACACCCCGTGGATGAAATTGTACTCGATGAGAATGGTATAGTAAACGATGCACACAGAGGTAAATGGCATCGCCAGATTAGCCTTCTGGCGGATGAAAGTGTGCAGAAGTTTAATAAGATAATCGGCAGAGAAGTACAGTATGGTGAATTTGCCGAAAACATAACTACAACAGGTATCCTTTGGTACACTACAAATCCATTTGATCTTGTCAGAGTTGGCGATGTGCTTATGGAGGTGACTCAGATCGGTAAAAAGTGTCACGGTGACAACTGTGCCATTTACCGGGAGGTTGGAAAATGCGTGATGCCCAAAGAGGGAATCTTCACCCGTGTTATTAAGGGCGGAGTGATAAAACCCGGTATGGACGTTGAGTATATTCCAAAAGTCCTTGACGTAAGAATTATCACCCTGAGTGATCGTGCGTTTAAAGGCGAGTATGAAGATCGCAGCGGCCCGGAAACGGCAAAGATTCTTAATGAATGGACTGAAAAAGAGGGTTATCCTGTGACCATCACAGCAGATATTATCCCCGATGATGAAGAGATGCTCGAAGGCATGCTCCTCAAAGCCAAGGCAGAAGGTGCTGATGTTGTTTTTACTACCGGTGGTACGGGCGTTGGAATGCGCGACATCACTCCCGAAACCGTGAAAAGATGTATCGACAAAGAGATTCCCGGTATCATGGAGATGATCCGCATGAAGTATGGTGCCGAGAAACCCAATGCACTCCTTTCGCGTGCTGTTGCCGGTGTGATGGGAAAAACACTTGTTTATGCCATGCCCGGAAGCGTGAAAGCTGTTCGCGAATACACCGAAGAGATTCTGAAAACTATGAAGCATCTCTTTTTAATGATTCATGGAATTGACAGTCACTAAGCTATGATAAACAGAGAAGAAGCTATTATCCTGCTGGATAAATATATTAAGAATGAAAATATGCGTAAGCACTGCCTCGCCTCGGAGGCAGTGATGAGAGGCATTGCCCGTAAGTTGGGTGAAGATGAAGAACGGTGGGGCCTTGCAGGTCTGCTTCACGATATTGACGTGGAAATTACCGACGCAGACCCGAAGCGGCATGGGAATGAATCTGCACCAATTCTTCTGGAAGCAGGCTTTGATGAAGAATTTATCACAGCCATACAACTTCATAATGAAGATGCAACAGATATTCCCAGGACAACTGTTTTTCAACATGCACTGGCCGCAGGGGAGACTATTACCGGACTTATCACCGCCACAACGCTGGTGTACCCCGACAAGAAGCTTGCGAGCGTAAAACCCAAATCTATCACTAAAAGGATGAAGGAGAAGCACTTTGCAGCCTCGGTAAAGCGTGAAAATATTCTGGAGTGTGAGAAAATCGGTATTCCCATGGCTGAATTCGCTGTGCTGGCACTGGAGGCGATGAGAGGGATTTCGGAGGATTTGGGGTTGTAAAATCTTAATTATTATTTATTGGATATTGGATATTGGATATT
>PKSY01000044.1 GCA_002869405.1 Marinilabiliales bacterium | reverse complement strand
TGCGTCTTTTGAATCACCAGGTCACGAACTGCAATGGTAGGCAGCCCTTTGGAAATTTTATTCCATTTTTTTCCTCCGTCGATGGATGCAAAAGCGCCAAACTCAGTACCGCAGAAGAGTATCTCAGGGTTTATAAAATCCTGAACAATAGTATGAACCGTTCCGTTTTCCGGTAAACCTTCTACCAGCATAGTCCATGTTTTACCAAGGTCATCCGACTTGAGGATATAGGGTTTAAAATCGTCACGCTTCAGGTTGTCAAAGGTCACGAAGACAATATTTTCATCGAAATTGGAAGGACAGATATCACTGATGTAGGTGTACTCAGGTATTCCGGGGAAAGTACTTATTTTGTGCCATTCGCCATCTTTTAGGATTTGGAGCACACCGTCGTCGGAGCCGGAGAATACGAGACCCTCTTTCACCGGTGATTCAGCAAGCGAAACCACGGTACCGAAAAGGCTGGTGGAGACATCTTTTGCCACGGCATCCGAAGCCCAGTATTTGCCCATTGCAGGCCATGAGTTGCGGTCTTTATCGGCAGTAACATCTTCACTAATCACTTCCCAGCTAATGCCTCTGTCATCGGTACGGAAGATCTTGTTGGCGCCCATGTAAAGACGTGTTGGAGAGTGCGGGCTGATGATAACCGGAGCATTCCAGTTCCAGCGATAAGTCTCTTCTCCCTTACGGGGAATTGGTTTTATATACTGGGTATGGCCATTTTTTCTGTCATAACGATATATATTTCCATATTGATACTCACAGTAAACGATATCGGGCTCAGAAGGATCCACGGCAGTCCAGAAACCATCACCGCCCAGCATCACGGTGTAGTCTTCATTGGTAATTCCGTAGTATGATGTGGTGGCAGAAGGACCGAAAAGGCTGTTGTTGTCCTGTGTTCCGCCATACACATTATAAAACGGGAAATCATCATCCACATTCACACGATAGAACTGAGTCACAGGCAGGTTTTCTTTGAAATCCCAGGTTTTACCCATGTCCCAGGTTTCATAAACACCGCCGTCGCCACCGATGATGATATTATCGGTATTGTCAGGGTTAATCCAGAGTGCGTGGTCATCCACATGGCGTCCGTCGAGGCCCAGGCGGGTCCATGTTTTACCACCATCGAGCGTATAGTGCGTATACGTTTCAACGGAGAATACCTTGTCCACATCCTTAGGGTCGCAATAGATTTCGTTGTAATACTGCCCGGAGCTGTGGTGTCCTGACATTTTCTTCCATGTTTCCCCACGGTTTGTAGAACGGAAGAAACCGCCAGTCTCACCCTGGGCTTCAATAATCAGATAAATATAATCGGGATTAACCGGAGATACGTCAAGACCCATACCACCTATATGTCCTGAAGGCAACCCTGTGGTAATCTTACGCCAGTTTTCACCGCCATCGGTAGATTTATAAAATGCTGATTCGGGGCCACCGCCAATTTTAGTGTTCACGTGGCGGCGACGCTGCTCAGAAGTGGCATACATCACATCAGGGTTACGAGGATCAAATGCGACATTGTTCACCCCGGTGTTTTCACTGATTTCGAGCACCAGCTTCCAGTTTTCACCGCCGTCGGTAGTTTTGTAAAGGCCTCGTTCACCGCCGGGGCCCCATGCAGAACCTTCGGCAGCCACAAATACCACATCACTGTTGCGGGGGTCAATAATGATATCACCAATCTGCCGCGACTCCTTAAGACCCATATTCTTAAATTTCTTTCCTCCGTCAACGGATTTATACACGCCATCGCCATAACCAAGCGCACGCTGGTGATTATTCTCACCGGTACCAACCCACACTACATTATGATTATTGGGGTCCATGGTAACGCATCCGATTGAATAAGCACCATAATCATCAAAGACAGGTTCCCATGTAGTTCCGTAGTTTACCGTTTTCCATACGTTACCGCTTGACACCGCCACATAGTATTCTGAAGGGTTGTCGGGGTTTACGGCAAAATCACCGATACGGCCGGAGCAGTATGCCGGCCCGATAGATCTGAATTTCAGAAATGATAATGAAATCTTATCCTTGTCCTTGTTTTCGGTTTCCTTCTCTTTTTTCTTTCCGGCAACAGCCGTAAACTGCACTCCTATAAGCAGGAGAACAAAAAGCATCAGTGTCTGTTTCATGAGTATTAATATTATTTTGAATCAGTTAAAACGTTAAAGTTAAAAACTTTTATCGATCCTATACGATAATTGTACTTTTGCAGTTAAGACAATAAAAGAATTTACATGGTTTCTAAAATACTCCGCATACTCGTCAAGTTCCTTACAGGTATTCTTTTACTGGTGTGGCTTGTCCTGTTCCCATATACTCTCACGCCGGTTTATGAATATCCGGAATCAAAATCTTTTTCAGGAGATCAGCTATATAACCCATATGCAGAAACAGACTTTTCACAATGGCAAAGGGTTAATTTTCATGCACACTCCGACTACTGGGGAAATATCGGCATCACACATGCGCATACGAACAGTCCTGAAAATATCCACAGAGTTTATAAAGAAGAGCTTGGATATACATTACCCGGGATTTCTGATTATCAGCACATAAACCGCTCACTTGACAGTTTAACATCCTTCCTGCCGGTGTATGAGCACGGATACAATATTCACCGCGTGCATCAGCTCCCGGTGAACGCCAAAAGAGTCACATACCTTGATTATCCGTTATCACAAAATACGGCACAGAAACAGCATGTAATCAATGCACTACGCCGTCAGAGTGACTTTGTAATCCTCGCCCATCCTCACCTCGACAGTGGTTACAAAGTGAGTGATATCAAAAACCTGTCAAACTATCAGGCCATAGAGATCCTGAACACTTTTGCCTTTTACAAACCGGCAATAGACCTGTGGGATGTGGCACTTTCAGAGGGGAAATATGTTGTGGCAGCAGGAAATGACGACATGCACGACATGAGCAGAAGAAGAGAATTCGGATACCGGTTTAACAGTGTGGCCACCGACTCGAAAGATGCCGATGATATCCTCAGCGAGATGAAAAAGGGTAATCACATGGTTGTTAGTATACACAGAAACTCAAAAGATGATCTGGAGCGGAAAAAGGAGAAATTACAGGATGTAGAACAGCGGATAGAATATTTCAATGTCTCAGGTGATACTATCACAATGGTTGTAAATCACCCTGTTTTTTATCTCAGTATTATGGGAGATAACGGCAAAACACTGAAAAAGTCAGAAACCGACAGTATCACGTATGTGCTGCAGCCCGAAGACACCTATGTGCGTGCCGAAGCACATTTTAATGATCACACCAACATTTTTCTGAATCCGGTGATTCGCTATTCAGGTGATTTGAGCGAATATCAGTTGCAGGCGAAGATAAAATATCTGCCAACAGCACTATTTATTCTATTACGTGTTGCACTTTGGCTCAGTGTATTTACTTTTGTACTTATAAAAGTCGTTATACGTTGGTAGAAAGAAGTAATTTCAAAAACTGGCACAGGAGTACACTCATATTAATTGCCGTTTCGACGGTCATTCGCGGCATTCTTGCAGCGACAACCGAGTTTGGCAACGACGAGGTTTATTATGTACTCTATGCAATGTTTCCCGACCTGAGTCACTTCGACCATCCTCCGATGGTTGGATTTTTAATACAGCTTTTCAGCCTTGACCTGTTGCTGCGCTCAGAACTTTTTATCCGTCTGGGAGCGATTGCAATTTCTGCTTTCAGCACCTTTTTGATTTACAGAATTACCAAAAAAGTTTCCTCTGAGCGGTCCGGGTTTTATGCGGCATTACTCTTTACAGCATCAGTTTATGCCTCGGTCATAGCCGGATTATTCATATTACCGGATGCGCCCCAAATGCTGTTCTGGCTATTATCTATTTCTCTTTTACAGGATTCCGTTGTGAAAAGTCCTGGTACGGCGGGAGCGCAAAAAAAACTCCTTCTTGCGGGCCTGACAATCGGGCTTGGAATGCTTTCAAAATACAC
>PKSY01000181.1 GCA_002869405.1 Marinilabiliales bacterium | reverse complement strand
TCCGTTGACCTCTGTGTGTACTCCGTGAAACACCGTGTTCCTTATTTTTTTCAATGCGCCACCCAAAATAAGTATACAATTTTCACATATCTTTGATATAGTGATACTTAAATAATTTTAAAATATTTATTGTCAAAGTCAGGAGAGGCCGCAAACTTCCGACGACTATCGGATTCATTGCGGCCTCTGATATTTTTTTGATCTCTTTGGCGTTACAGCCTATACTTCTTTCACAAATAATTGTGAATTCTGATATCGTGTAACAATTACTTCAGTGCCCTTTTCAATAAAACGGGTTTCAGCCACAGCATCAAATATTTCATTATCAATCTCCACTTTTCCTCCCGGACGTAATACTGTGCGCGCAATGCCTGTTTTTCCAACATACTCCTTGTTTTTATTGGTGGAACTTACAAAACCCTCTTCTTTTTTAAGTACCGTGTTTAGCGCAAAGTCAAGAGTCCTGCTGGTAAGTACTCGTTTGGCCAGTGAAAATGATAGTATGATTCCTGCGGTGGAGGCAATAATGACAATCATAAGTGAATTGAAAAGTGTTTCGCCCTGCTCGGCAGAAAATGTGAATCCTACATTTCCAACCATACTAAAGCTAAGGCTCAGCACTATCAGAATTATTCCGCTGACTCCTGCCACACCAAATCCGGGAATGGCAAATACTTCCACCATAACAAGTATTAATCCCACGATAAAAATTACGATTTCCCAGTTTGCTGCCAGACCTTCAAGGTAAAGCGGGGCAAAATAGATTATGGCGGCGGCAACAGCAGCGATAGAGGGAAAACCCATCCCCGGGCTCTGCAGTTCAAAATATATTCCACCGATAATCACCATTATTAGTATTCCTGAGATAAAAGGACTGATGAGCAAAGCAATGATTTTATCTATGGATGAAAGTTCCTGCACCACAACCCGTGCTTCCGGAAATTCAGAATACTGCTTTATTACTTCGGTGTATGTCTCTGCCTCACCTTCACAAAACCCGTTCTCAATAGCCTCTTTTGTGGTGAATGTTAATACTTTACCTTTTTCTGATATCCCTTCAACCTCCACATCAGGATCCACCATTGCTTCGGCAATGTTGGGATCGCGACCATTGGTCTCTGCAGTAGAGCGCATCATCGATCGCATATAGCTCTGGTATTTGTCGGGCAATGCTTCAGCTTCCTGATTTACAACTGTAGCAGCACCAATATTCGCTCCCGGGCGCATATAGATGCTGTCACAGGCAATTGAAATCAATGCGCCTGCTGAGGCAGCATTATTATCAATAAAAACATAAACAGGAATTTCCGACTGGAGTATTTTCGTGCGGATTGAGTCTGCCATGGAGACCTCTCCACCATACGTATTCATATGAATAAGCACAAGATCTGCATCGAGGTCATTTGCTTCCTCAAAGCCCATCTGCACTCTGCGCCATGCCGGCTTGGCAATCTCCTCACGAATTTCAAAAACATATATCAGATCACTGGACGATGCTGATTGTATGGATGAAATGGTTTCGCTAACACTCTCACTAACCAGCGTATCCGCCGTTTCTGATGTTTGTGCATACGAAAAAACACTGAAAGCAATAATGGATGCCAGAAACAGAAAGAGCTCTTTCATGCTGACATGGTTGTGATCTGTGCGACGGATTTTCATAAAAAGCAGCTTAAAAATGATTAGATACAAAGTTATGCATTTCGTTATACAGATGTGGATTTACTGCGAGTATATTTTCTCTTTCTCAGTCATTGTCATCTGTAATTGTTGCGTTTACTGCGCCATCCAAATCTGTAGACGCCAAAATTACTTTTCTGATTACATTATGCGCAGCATTTTCTTTTGAAGTTTTCACCCTAACATAGTTTTCTGTCCAGCCGAAAATTTCATCTCCTTTTGTCTCTTCAAATAAAACCTCCCGAACAGTTCCGGCATTTTCATCATAAAAACGCCTCAGAATTTTATCTGACAAATTATGCAATTGCTGACTCCGTTCTTTTTTTACCTGCGCGGAAACTTTATTATCCATTTTTGAAGCAAGTGCATCGGGGCGGTCGGAATAGGTAAATACATGAAGATAGGAGAGAGGAAGAGAATCTATAAATCTGTATGTCTCTTCAAATTCCTTTATGGTCTCACCGGGAAATCCTGTTATAACATCTGCTGCAATGCATGCATCAGGAATCTGTTTCTTAATGTAAAGAACCTTCTCTTTAAAGAGATCTGTATTATATCTTCTTTTCATTCGTTGAAGCACAGTATCAGAACCACTTTGCAGCGGAATATGAAAATGAGGCATTATGGTTTTAGATTCCGAAACAAGGTCTATGATTCTGTTTTCAAGTAAGTTGGGTTCAATGCTCGATAGCCGTAGTCTGGTTAATCCCTCTGTTTTTTCCAGTGCCCTCAAAAGATCATACAGCGTTTCAGAAGTACCTTTCCCAAAGTCCCCCACATTAACGCCTGTAAGCACAATCTCTTTTATGCCGTTGTTAATTAACTCCTTTGCTTCTTTGACAACATTACCGATAGAGTCGCTTCTGCTTTTTCCTCTTGCATATGCAACAGCGCAATAGGTGCAATAATAATCACACCCGTCCTGAACCTTTAAAAAACTCCGGGTTCTGTCGTTAAGAGAATATGCGCTGTGGTATCCGGTATTTTGATTCATGCCATAAAATTCTCCTTTGGAATCATATTCACCGAGGATTTCTGCCAGGCGGTACTTGTCTTCATTATCAGCGATGAAATCTACTTCCGGAATTTTAATTAATTCATCACCTCTTAATTGTACGTAACATCCGATAACTCCGATTTTTGCCTTTGGATTTGTTTTTTTCAGATGCCGGATTGCCTGTCTGGCTTTCTTTTCTGCCAATGAGGTTACAGTACAGGAGTGTACAATATAATAGTCTGCCTCAGTATCATTCTGTGTGATTTCATATCCTTTTTCTGTAAGTGACCTTCCAAGAGCTGAACTCTCGGAAAAATTAAGCTTACATCCAAAAGTTTTAAAGGCTACTTTTTTGTTATTACTGCTCATAATCGACAAAGATATGGTTATCTGTATTGTAAAGAGTTAATTTTTGTATTTTTGTAAATATCCTAATCCAAATTGATACTTTTGAAGATTACAGGATTATTTATCGTAGAACCTAATCATTCTCAATCAACTGATGACAGCAGATTCTGAAAGTATTTTTTCAGCACAGGAATTCAGATTTTTGGTGGAAAACATCAATGACCTTGTTGTAAAAGTGGATGCAAGTAACAGGCTTGTATTTGTAAGTGATTCATATTGCGAGGTTTTTGGAAAAAAGAGGTCTGAGCTTATTGGAAAATCATTTATGCCATTGGTGCACCCTGATGATCAGGAAACCACAGAAAAATCATTGGCAGAAATCTACTCACCTCCATATGTTTGCAGGCACAGGCAAAGAGCTATGACCAAAAGTGGCTGGCGATGGTTTGAATGGAATAACCGCGGAATTCCCGACTTGAATGGTGTAATCCAGGAAATTATTGGTGTTGGAAGAGATGTTAATGATCTGGTTATTGCACAGCAAAACCTTGAGAAGAACCAAAAAAAGCTGGAGGCTGCTTTTGATATGCTGGAAAATATAATCTGGGAAGTGGATTTAAAAACCGGCATCGCAAGTTATCACTCTTCAATGCTAAACAATATTGGTATTGATACAAAAGCAGATTCAGTAGAGGAAACAAAAAGAGTCTCCGGTAGAATATTTGAGTTTATTCATCCCGAAGATCAAAAGAGTATGGCTGATTGGGTCTTTAATGTTTTACGCAATAATGAAACTGATGATAGCCTTGAATATCGCTTTTTCTTTACGAACAGAGGCTATGTATGGGTGAAAAGTAAAATAAAATTTATCGATTTTGATGCATCCGGAAAACCCCAAAAGCTTCTTGGAATACAATATGAAATTGAGAATGACAAGAAAGGCATGGTTCTTCGGGAACAGCTTATAGCTCTCCTGGATAAGGATGTTTTTAAGGGCCCGTTGCCCGGACTTATTAACAGAGCTGAGGATGTCCTGAAACAGTTAATTGCTGATTTTGAGGTTTTTCTGAGTTTCTTTCAAGGCGAATCCAAACCATTTGTTTCTTTGGAGACAAAGCACAGATTTGTGAATTTTCATGCCATTGAAGAAGATTTGTTAAGAAAGAGGAAACCTCATTTATATATCCATTCAAGAAATCAGAAGAGAAAATTCCTGATTAATGAGAATAAAGATTATGAGTCTCTTCCTGATGTCTGGGTGATTCCTGTTTATGTCGGAAAATCTCTGGAAGGATTTATTGGTCTGTATTATAAAGATGCTTCAATGAAAATTGATGTTGAAAAAAAGCGGCATCTGGTTTCACTTTTACAATCAATATGGGTTCAGTTTCAGTACCTGCTGGCAGAGAAATATCTCTATGATTCCAGAATAAAGGAACAGGAGGCTGAAAAACTCAAATCTACCTTTATGGCTAATATCAGCCATGAACTTCTCTCGCCGCTAAACTCAATTATTGGCTTCTCAAGTCTTGTCTCACGAAGAAATGTTGGTGAGGATGACCGGCATAAATACTCCGAAATCATTACTTCAAGCGGGAAAAACCTGCTTACCCTTGTAAATGATATTATTGATTTTTCAAAAATGGAGGCTGGAGAACTATCTATAAATATCTCACCATGTCTGGTAAATAATTTACTTGACCAGATTTACACCTCTTTTCTTCCCCGATGCGAAGAGAAGGGTTTAAAACTTTCTCTGATAAAAGCTGTGGATAAACAGTTCTTTAGTATTGATACAGATATCCTCAGGCTCAGGCAAATTATCAGCAACCTGCTGGAAAATGCATTGAAATTTACTGCTGAAGGCGAGATATCATTTGGCTATGGAATAAATAATGGTGAAATATCATTTTTCGTGAAAGATACCGGTATAGGGATTTCTGAATCTGATCATAAGAATATATTTAATACTTTCTATCAGGTTGATAATGATACACGAAGGCAATTTGGTGGCTCCGGACTGGGCCTTGCAATAACAAAAACACTGGTCAACCTTCTGGGTGGCGAGATTTATGTCCGTTCTGAACCCGGAAACGGTGCAGAATTTTCGTTCACGATTGATGTTTCTATAGATATTGATGCTGTGAAAATCGGCCTTCAAAAACTGAACAGGATTGATTATGATTTTGATAATAAGCGAATTCTTGTTTTGGGAACTGAACCGGATGAGTGTCTGCTGCTTCATGAAATATTCAAAGATTCTAATGCAAAACTCAATTGTATTGATATTCACGGGGAAAATGAGGAGGTCGATTTTCTAAAATCATATGATTTAATTATTTATGATTTAAAATCTCATGAATTGCAGAAGCAAAAGACAATAAACAGAATATTGAATTTTGGTCTGCCTGTAATCATTCAGAGCGTATTGCCTACTTCAGAGCATGACGGGTTTTTGGTGAAAGAATTTGCATCTTATCTCGTAAAGCCATTTGAACCAGAGGAAATGTTAAGGGCTGTTTATGAAGTTTTTAACAAAAATCGTTAAAATTGTACACCTTTTATTTTTTATCCCTTTGCAGATAAAAGAAAACCATTAGTTTTGCATCCTAATTTAATACCACAAAATCAATGGAAAAACTAGCAGTAGTAGCACTGGGTGGCAATGCTTTGCTGAAAGCAGGTCAGAAAGGCACCATAGAAGAGCAGGAACAAAATGCACGTGTTGCAGCCGAAAGACTGGTGAGCCTTATTGAAAGAGATTACAATTTTGTAATTACTCATGGTAATGGCCCACAGGTTGGAAATATTCTGCTGGCAAATTCAGCAGGAAATAAAATACATGGATTACCTGAGATGCCCCTGGATGTAAGTGTGGCTTACTCACAGGGCTTTATCGCATATATGATTGAGCAGCAGCTAAGAAATGCTATGCGTGAGAATGATCTTCACAGAGATATTATCTCTATCATCACTCAGGTCGTTGTAAACAAAGAAGACCCGGCATTTTCCAATCCTACCAAACCGATCGGCCCATATTATTCCAAGGAAGAAGCAGACAAGCTGGCCAAAGAAACAGACTCTGTTTATGCCGAAGATTCCAAAGGCCGTGGATGGAGAAAAGTAGTCGCTTCACCTCGCCCGCTTATCATTAACAATACTACCTCAATAGCAAAAATTGCCCGCGCTCACCATATCGTTATTGCTGTTGGTGGCGGCGGTATCCCTGTATATTACAAGGAGCAAAATAAACTGGAAGGTATTGATGCTGTTATTGATAAAGATCTGGCATCTTCACTTCTTGCACGCCAGATTAATGCTGATAAATTTATTATCCTTACAGATATTGATAAGGTTTGTATAAACTTTAATACTCCTCAACAACAGGCTATTGATACCATGACCATGTCAGAAGCAATGAGATATATGGAAGAAGGTCATTTTGCTGCCGGCAGTATGGGCCCGAAAGTGAAAGCAGCAATTCAGTTTGTTGAAAGTACCGGTAAAGACGCTATCATCACAAGTATTGAAAAACTTGGCGTTGATGATGGTGGTACAAGAATTACATTTGCATAATTTTTAACCCTTTTAATACATTATCGTATGGCTTTTAATCTTAGAAACAGAAACTTCCTCAAGCTCCTGGATTTTACTCCTCAGGAGATCAAATTCATGCTCGATTTATCAGCAGATCTTAAAAAAGCTAAGTATGCAGGTATTGAGCAGCCACGATTGAAAGGAAAAAATATTGTACTTCTTTTTGCCAAAGACAGTACTCGTACCCGTTGTGCCTTCGAGGTAGCAGCTCTTGATCAGGGTGCACATGTTACTTATCTCGGCCCTGCAGGCTCACAGATGGGTAAAAAAGAATCCATGAAAGATACCGCCCGCGTTCTTGGCAGAATGTATGATGGTATTGAATATCGTGGATTTGGTCAGGAAATCGTTGAAGAGCTTGGCGCTCATGCAGGTGTGCCTGTATGGAACGGACTTACCAATGAATTTCACCCGACTCAGATTCTAGCTGACTTCCTGACAACGATGGAACATTCAGACAAGCCACTGAGCCAGATCTCTTTTGCTTACCTCGGTGATGCACGTAATAACATGGGCAATTCACTTATGGTTGGTGCTGCAAAAATGGGTATGGACTTCCGCGCTGTTGCTCCTGCAATCTGTCATCCTGAAGAAGAACTCGTGAAACAGTGTGAAGCAATTGCAAAAGAAACAGGCGCTAAAATTACCATCACCGACAACGTTGATGAAGGTGTTAAAGGAGTTGATTTCCTCTATACTGATGTTTGGGTATCAATGGGTGAGTCTGACGAAGCATGGGCTGAGCGTATTGAGCAAATGAAGCCTTATCAGGTGAATATGGAGATGATTAAGAAAACAGGTAACCCTGATGTGAAATTCCTCCATTGTCTGCCTTCATTCCACAGCCGCGAAACAACGATGGGAGAGGAGATCTTTAAGAAATTCGGCATGCCGGAGCTTGAAGTTACCGATGAAGTATTCGAATCAAAGCACTCTGTAGTATTTGATGAAGCTGAAAACCGCCTCCACACCATTAAAGCTGTGATGGTTGCGACTCTGGGTTGCTAATCGAAAACGTACATATGAATTTTAAAGGCTGCTTTCCCCGCAGCCTTTTTTTATGCGGTGCCCTCGGCTGCGCTCGGGCACCGGGCGCTCTGGGTGGGTGAGCGTAGCCGTTAGGTGGGTGAGCGAAGCCGAACCCACCA
>PKSY01000148.1 GCA_002869405.1 Marinilabiliales bacterium | reverse complement strand
ATGGAGCTTGTTTTAGATATTACTCTGATTGTTTTTAAACCATAAGAAGAAATATTAAATTTAAAACTGGAATCACTTAATAATGATATTTTTTTTGAGCGGTCATCTTCCAGCAAATTTGTTTCAAAAACCGCTTCTAAAGGAAAGCCAAAGGATATTGTGGCTTCAACGGTTGTCTGCTTGCCTGCCTGCTCAAAAAAGCGCAAGATATAACCTTCACCATTTGCTTCTGCAGGTTTAATAGTTGAGCAGATTACATTATCCACGTCCAGAGTCAAAAAAGAGTATTCCGCTTCCGGCAAATCCGTTGTTCGTTTTCCGCTGGAAAGAATGGGTATCAAAGGATGGGTGTTTTTCCAACCGCTTTTGTATACCTCTCCTTGTTTCCAATCGTTTTTATGACTGGTAATTTGCCATCTGAAATTAATATTTCCATGCTGGCTTTGTCGCATGTTGGTGAAAAACATATTATTGGCCAGATAGAGAAAGATATAGGGGTTTTCTGGTTTTTTCAGGATACTCTCAAAATCGGCACCTCCTCCCCAGGGTGCAACTCTTGGCGCACCATATTCAATAAGGTTTAAGTCTGATACGGAGAGAACTATGCCATAATCTTTATTTGATATGCTGCTATAGTTTTGAATGCCATAATAGTCAGTTGAAGAACCTGCTGACTGATCAGTGACGGGCTCTACAACTCCTCCAGGTAGTTCATGTCTGATTGTAAAATCAGGGATGTTAAACGGGAAAGCATAAAACAAGCCTTCTTTGTTTTTGGCACTTGATTGTCGGTATAATTCAAGGGTTCTTTCAGAATGTGATTTTTCAAGTTGTAATTCAAAATCTATTCTTTTAATGCCCTTATATAATTTTATAATTTGCTTTACAGATTCACAACCATTAGCCTGTACATCAGACTCAATGATACTTAGTAATTCTCCCCGATAACAGTTACTTGTAGCAGACTCAGTGCGATATTCTGTTACTCCGTCTTCATAACTTCTGCTTTCATATTTTTGATAGACATATTCATTAAAACCATATTCAGCATCCTGATCAACCAGTTCTCTGTTCAATTCTTTGTCATATATACTTTTTATGATACCGGTATTTGGGTCAGCCGTAATTTTGTAATACTCATTTTCGATATAATGATTGGGGCAAAGAGTTGTAGTGCTGCTAACATCGGTATGTCCACTAATTAACGAGAAGGTTTTATACCCAACAGAAGGGATATTTTCAGCAATAAAAATAATCGAATCATTCCGCAGTCTTTGATATGGAACCTCATTTTGGGTTTTATTATCAATAATCTTAAAATCAGATAAAGAGACCGGAGGTAAAAATGTCACGATATCAGTTCTTTTACAATTTAAAGAATTGAAAACAATCAGACTATTCTCAGCCTTACTTGTAATAAGTTTGTTGAGGTTATTAAAAGTGCTGTTCGCGGCTTTATTCATATACATTTCAGCTTCATCTACCAGAGCGCGGTGCATTTGTTGTTCACATTCATAATATGTTGCATTGGCAGCTGCAGAGTCTTTTAATGATTTGGGAACATAAATAGGTCCTTCAGCATAAGCTCCCAGAGTATGTTCAGCAAACATTAGCAGGCGGTTATACGCCATATATATTTCTTCCCAGGGGTAGCGGCCTGCGCCCCGGGTTTGTGAAATAGTGGCAAGTTTTTCAACTTCAGGCAGTCTGTTACCAAGATTGTGCGCCTTCCCGGCATATTTAGCATCTGAATAATCTTCATCCGACCACGAATTTGGAACATCCTTGTCGAATTCAACAAAAGGAAGAAGTTCTTCCTGCATAGCCAGGTCATTAAAATACATATCAAATGTTCCCGATATTATTACCGGATTACTATACTGATTGTTCCACTTTTTAATTCCTTCCACATTATCCATGCCCGGCACGGAAAAATCATAACTCTCTTCTGCCAGGATACAATGGTATGGGTAATTGCTTTTTGATTCATATTTATGGAGAAGTGAAGCTATTTCATCGATATCATATGACTGAAGCTTATCAGGTGAATAATACCCGAATACCTTGAATAACGATCTCTTGGTATCCTTATCAGGTGGATTCCAATAAAATGCTGCCTCTTCATTTAAATTTTCAAAGGCGTTAACAGCACCATTACGTCCTAAAAAAACATAATCTATATCTGCCTCTTTTGCATACAGTGAGAGAGTTCGGGTAAAACCAACCACATCATCATTAAGCGCAGTTTGTGACGCAGGAACCTGAAGCCAATCTGCTACATAGCGATTTGGAGTATAAAATAGCCTGGCCATCATCTCATAAGAAAGATGTTCGGTACTGGCTGAATTATGCATTCCTCCAAGCGCTATTCTTCCCTCTTTTATTCTTTTAACTAATTCCTGTATCACAGAGTCCGGTTTATTTTGCAAAAATGGCATAAGCGGTTCACTGGTCTCAACGGTCCATCTAAACCTGCTCTCAAAAGGGTTATTATCTGTCTGGCGGCAAAAATCAAGAGCCATTTCAATGCCCATTTCTCTTATATCTCTACGCATCATGTGGTAATAATCGGCATATCCAAGATCATGATGCGAGACCTGTACATCATATATTTTCCACTCTTTTGGTGGATTAAAGGTAAATTCATCCTGAAATGATTTCATCCCCTTTGCAGTGAAAGTGGCATTAATTGCAGATAACACCTTTACAACAGGTATTTCTATATACGTAATAACATCATCACCAATCTCAAACAACAATTCACTTTCACCAGGGTAATTAATTGCCAGCTTCACACCGGAGACTCTTGCATTATTTGTCACACAAACAATTTGCCTTTCTCCTTCTTTCGTCTTCTTTATTATAGAAGTTGTCTGTATGTTAAAATATATCGCTCCATCTGTTTGTGCCTGAGCAATAAATGTAGTAAATACTGTCAGGATAAAAAACATTAATACCTCAGCACCAATTCCCAAGACCTTCCTCATAATTAATCTATATTATTTACCATAATAACTTAAAAACATTAATTAATGCTATATACCACCTTACCTGCAAACAATATCCAATCCAATATTTTTGAATATTACCTTCTGTATTTGGGTAAAGTTTTTTTTAACCCTTTTTGCGTGCAGTCAATGAATCACTATTTAAAAATCTTCAACGTTTCTATTGAATATCTCTTCAAGTTAAATGGGATGATATTCTCAGAATGCGGCAGTTCAAGAATCTCTTCTTCGATCAGAGAAGTTTGAGATACCTTCGTTATTGTATAACTGCGATCCACGCCAATATCAAAGCTACTGTTTTGACCAACCACATCATAAAGCCTGATTATTATAGCATTATCATCATCACATTTTTTTATGGCAGATACAATCACATTGTCAGCATCAATATTAAAGAAGCTGTGTATCTCCGGCAAGGATGCATTCACATATTGCTGAGGATTAACAACAGTCACAAGATGCTCATTTGCCTGTTTTCCAAAGCGAAAACCGTTTTCACATCCGGGCTGATGCGACGTAAGGGAGAATGAAAAGTAATGATTTCCGGTTTGAAGGTATTCATTGCCAACCCAATGACAACTTTTGCGTGATGCAAGCAATATTGGCTGCAAGACGGTATAATCAACAGGTTTATCGGTTGGATCGATATAATCAGCAACAGCCACTGATGAACTTAAGGTAACGCCAAATTCATCATTGCTGGCCCCAATCCAGTTTTCGATACCGCGGGGGTGAATGTCTGCTGCCGGTGTCAGGTATCGCTCTCCTGCGGCACCATGAATTTCATCTTTCCCTACTTCAGAAACGCCATAAGGCACTTCATAAGCCACTTGTGCGTTTTCCATATTTAAAGGCATCGCCATTCTGAATTCCCGATATAAAACTCCTTCCCAGTTTAATAAAGCCACTTCAAAATCAATCTTCTTTATGCCATTATATATTGTAATGGTTTCTTCTAGCACGGCATGGCGGATTTTTTGTCGCATTTTATAGGATGTATAAACGGGACCATCT
>PKSY01000231.1 GCA_002869405.1 Marinilabiliales bacterium | reverse complement strand
CCACGATGAATCGTGGCTCTCCAGGCCAAAAGGCATGGTCCGGAGAGACGCGATTTATCGCGTCTGGGAAAGTCAAATCATCCGGAGAGACGCGATTTATCGCGTCTGGTATGAAGGAATCGTGGCTCTCCAAACCAATTGACATATTCCGCAGTGCCACGATTAATCGCGTCCAAAACAATGATGAAATCCCGAGCGACATTGTTTAATACCGGAATCATCAAAATGTTACCCTTAATCTGCAATGAAATTCAACATTTCTTCATGTCCATTGTTATGAAACCATAACACAAACCGTATGGAACGCGAGATATTGACCACTAAGCGAAAAGCACTATCAATTAATCTTCAGGATGATATTTATGGCAGTTTTGCCGAAATTGGCGCAGGACAGGAAACTGCACGGTTTTTCTTTACTGCCGGCGGGGCTTCAGGCACTGTGGCAAAGACTATTTCAGCTTATGATAAATCATTCTCGGATCATCTGTATGCAAAAAGTCATACCGGAAGATACGTGAGCGAGGAGCGGCTTAAACAAATGCTTGAGAGCGAGTATGAGGAGGTATCCTCAGTGCTGGGAGAGAAACGTGGTCATGACACACGTTTTTTTGCTTTTGCAAATACTGTTACTACGCTGAATTACTCGAAAACCAATGAGGGACACGGTTGGATCGGCATGATGTTCCAGCTTGAAAAGCAGGATAAACCAAATATGGTGATTATGCATGTTGATCTGCTGGAAAACGATGCACTGCTGCAACAGTCTACTCTCGGTATTATAGGTGTAAACCTTATTTATGCCTGTTACCATCATTATGATCGTCCGAATATTTTCATTCAATCGCTTCTTGATAATCTTGCCAGCGACAGGATTACTGTCAACATGCTCCGAATGCACGGTCCTCAGCTTGACTATATCGATAACCGTTTATTGGGTGTTCAGCTTGTTAAGAATGAGATGTGTACGGCCACAATTTTTGATCGTTATGGCAATATTCAAACTCCGGCCGACATGCTTTATAAGAAAAACGTTATTGTAATGAGGGGAAATTTCCGTCCCATAACCTATGCCGGTTTCGATGTGCTAAAATCAAGTTTCCATACTTTTAAAGAAGAAATGCCATTCGATAAAGAGAATACACTTTCAGTATGTGAAATCACACTGCATAACCTCCTTCAAAAGGGTGAACTTGATGAGCGTGACTTTCTTCAACGTGTCGATTTACTTAATGAAAATGGGCAAAATGTAATGGTCTCAAATATCAGATACTTTTATAAACTGTCAGAGTATTTCAGTCACTTCAGAATAAAAAACATCCGTATGGTGCTTGGGGCAGAAACACTTAAGAAGGTCCTGGAACCCCACTATTATGAAGATCTTAAAGGCGGCATTCTGGAAGCTTTTGGCGCCCTGTTTACAAAAAACACAAAACTATATGTATATCCGAGATATGAAAAAGAGGATGATAGGTTTATTACCGCATGCATGGTAATGAAAGAGGATAACAGTTTATGGCATCTTTATCAGTATCTTATTCATAAAGAGAAAATTATGGATATTAAAAATGCCAATAAAAACTATATGGATGTTTATAGCCGGGAAGTGGCAGCCATGATTGCCGAAGGAAACAAACAGTGGGAGAAGCATGTTCCGAGGTATGTTGCCAATTCAATAAAAGAAAAAGGATTGTTCGGGTATGGAAATGATGCCTGATTTAACTATTTTTGGGTGATTAAAACACGCCCACATGAAAACCCTACGTTTGCTATCTTTTCTGATTCCTATTGCAGGAATACTATTTTTAACAGGATGCTCCCAGCCTGAGCAGGTTGATATCACACCAAAACCACGCATGAATTTCCCACGCTCCGGAAATTTTGAACTTGATAAAAATACACGACTTGCCTTTAACTTAAATAATGATGAATTAAAAAGTGCAGTTGATTGGTTTACCGATTTTGTGCAAAACGGCTCCGGGATAACTATGGAGCAAATAGAAATCAACGATCTTCAGTCATCATCAAATACAATTATGATCCAGTTAAATGACGGTGAAGAAGATGATGAAAGCTACTCCCTGCAGGTTCGCAATGGAATTATTGCAATTCACGCATCTTCTGTGGCCGGAGTTTTTTATGCTTTTCAGACTTTACGTCAGATGATGCCACCGGAAATTGAGGCTTCCGGCAAGATGAAAAAAATCGCTATTCAATGTAGTCAGATTAATGATGGCCCGGCATATAAATGGAGAGGAATGCATCTCGATGTAAGCCGCCATTTCTTTCCTGTGGAATTTATCAAGAAATATATTGATCTTATAGCCTTTCATAAGATGAATGTGTTTCACTGGCACCTCACTGATGATAATGGCTGGCGAATAGAGATAAAGAAATACCCTAAGCTGCAGGAAATTGCTGCCTGGCGGGTGGATCGTGAAGATATGCCCTGGAGAGAGGTAACACCACCAAAACCGGGTGAAGAAGCGACTTACGGCGGATATTATACACAGGATGAGATTAAAGAGATTGTTGCGTATGCTGCGCAACGACAAATCATGGTAATCCCTGAAATTGAGATGCCCGGACATACCTGTGAAGTTTTGGCAGCGTATCCTGAACTTGGCTGTACCGGTGGACCTTATTATGTTCAGCCCGGATCTTACTGGCCTAATGATGATATCTTCTGTGCGGGAAATGAAAAGGTCTTTGAATTTCTGGAAGATGTTATTGACGAAGTTATCACTCTTTTCCCTGCACCATATATCCATATTGGAGGTGATGAAGCTACGAAAACAGCATGGGAAACGTGCCCTAAGTGCCAGAAACGAATTAAAGATGAAGGACTTGCCAATGTAGAAGAGCTACAGAGTTATTTCATAAAACGTATGGAAAAGTACCTGATTGAGAAAGGAAAGCAGCTTATAGGATGGGATGAAATTCTCGAAGGCGGACTGGCACCGGAAGCTACGGTAATGTCGTGGCGCGGGCTTGAAGGTGGTATTGAAGCTGCCCGATCAGGTCATGATGCAATTATGTGTCCGGTATCACACTGCTATTTCGACTATTATCAGGCGGATCCGGAATTTCAGCCGGAAGCCATTGGAGGATATACAACGCTGAAAAAAGTATACTCATTTAACCCTACTCCATCTGAATTAAATGAAGAGGAAGCAAAACATATTCTCGGCGGTCAGGGAAATCTTTGGACTGAATGGGTAAAAACACCTGAGCATGCTGAATATATGGTTGTACCTCGAATGACGGCATTAGCAGAAAAACTCTGGACAAAAGAGGATCGTACCAGTTGGAAAGATTTCAGACGCAGGCTTAAAGATCTGTTTATCCGCTTCGATTATATGAATGTGAATTACTGCAAGGGATCATTTAAAGTAGTTGCCGAAACTCACTATGATTCAACAAATAACAGTTTCCACATTTCCCTGTCAACTGAGGCATTCGCTGATGCAATTTACTATACTTTGGATGGTAAAATACCCGACTCCAATTCAATAAGATATGATAAGCCGTTTGTTGTTGATAAATCCTGTACCATAAATGCGATTGCATATAAAGACGGCAATGCAATGGAAAAGGTAAGTGCAACAGGTATTGCGCTGCATAAAGGCATTGGCAAAAATGGAACACTGACATATCAACCTGCTGAGAAATATTTATGTGATGGAGCACAAACCCTTTTAAACGGGTTATTTGGATCGTGGCAGCACACTGACGGACAGTGGCTGGGCTTCAAGGGGCAGGATCTTGAACTGACTGTTGATTTGTTAACTGATCAATATGTAAACAGGGTAAGAGTCAATGCACTGGCAATGGCAAACCGATGGATATTTCTACCGGACGAAGTGCAGGTTTTCATCTCAACTGATGGTGAGGAGTTTGAGATGATTGGAAGTAAAGACCATTCTTTTAACCACCAAACTGGTGAAAATCAAATTGTTCCGTTTATAATAAATACAAAATCTGTCTCAGGAAGATATCTGAAAATAGTTGGAAAGAATGCCGGGATGCTACCGGATTGG
>PKSY01000088.1 GCA_002869405.1 Marinilabiliales bacterium | reverse complement strand
CTTTCCGACCAATGGCGCAGACAGTTATTTTTGCACTGTTGGGTGCCCTGATTCTTTCGCTTACTTATGTCCCGGTAGTGAGTTCGCTATTTCTTTCAAAGAAGATAAAAGTAGGACCTACTTTTTCTTCACGACTGATTGGTTTTTTGAATCGCTCTCACGCCCCGGTGCTGCTCTGGGCATTGAGGAACAAAATTATGTTGCTCGTAATTACAGTGTTACTATTTCTGGTTTCAATGTTTAGTTTTTCAAAGTTGGGAGGTGTTTTTATCCCCACACTGGAAGAGGGTGATCTGGCCGTACAGATGACTATTTCACCGGGGTCTTCACTTACTCAAAGCATTGAAACATCTACAAAAGCAGAGAAAATACTGCTGGAGCAATTTCCTGAGGTTATTTCTGTTGTTTCAAAAATAGGTACTGCCGAAGTTCCAACTGATCCAATGGCAATTGAGGATGCGGATATTATGATTGTTATGCAGCCTAAAAAGGAGTGGGTGTCAGCAAATACTCGTGAAGAACTTGTGGATATGATGAAGACAGCACTTGAGGTTGTTCCGGGGGCTGCTTTTGAATTTACACAGCCCATTCAACTTCGTTTCAATGAACTTATGACAGGAGTAAAATCTGATATCGCCATTAAGATTTATGGTGAATCACTGGAGGTTCTTGATGAAAAAGCCAGAATCGCAGCTTCTTTAATAGAGAATGTTGATGGTGCCGCAGATGTGCGGGTTGAACAAGTAACAGGTTTGCCCCAGCTTGTGGTTAAAATTAAACGAGACATGCTGGCAATTTATGGTCTTACTGTAGAAGATGTAAATCGCACTGTGAGAACAGCTTTTGCAGGTGAATCAGCAGGTGTGGTATTTGAAGGTGAGAAGCGTTTTGACCTCGTTGTTCGGCTGAAAGAGGAGTATCGTAACAATGTTCAGGTGCTGGAAAACCTTCGCATCAACAGACCCGGAGGAGAGCTGGTGCACCTCAGGCAGGTGGCAGATATTGAGATGGAATATGGCCCGATGCAAATTAGCCGTGATGATGCTAAGCGCAGAATAAATATTGGGGTCAATGTCAGAAACAGAGATGTGGAATCATTGGTAGATGAAATCCGTAACTTACTGGAAAGCGATCTTTCGCTGCCTCCCGGGTATCGTATAACCTATGGCGGACAGTTTGAAAACCTACAGGCCGCAAAAAGGACTTCAGCGGTTGCTGTTCCAATCGCATTACTTCTGATTCTTATATTCCTCTATTTTGCTTTTAGCTCCGTAAAACAGGCATTAATGGTTTTTAGCGCTATTCCGTTGGCTGCCATGGGGGGCATATGGTCATTGTGGGCTAGAGGAATGCCTTTTTCTATCTCGGCAGGTGTAGGCTTTATTGTGTTGTTTGGTATTGTGGTGCTAAATGGAATTGTATTAATTTCATATTACAATGAATTGGAGAAAACAGGGATAAAGAATATTCATCGCCGCGTTGTTATTGGTACGCGCCGGCGAATCAGACCTGTTCTGCTTACTGCGGCTACTGATATTCTTGGCTTTTTGCCCATGGCGATTTCTACTGCTCCCGGTGCTGAAGTTCAAAAACCTCTTGCTACGGTTGTGATTGGAGGATTGCTTACAGCTACTTTCCTTACACTGGTATTGCTTCCCGCAATTTATGCACTCTTTTCTCAGCACTGGTCATTAAAAAAAATTAGAAATATGATAAAAATAGCACCTGTATTATTACTCCTCGCTCTTATGGGTAAGGTTTCCGCACAGGATCAGTCTATGACTTTCCAACAAGCCTTGAATCATGGTGTAAATAACAATGTTGATCTGAAAGTCTCTGCAATGGAAATTGATGCTGTCAGAATGGAAAGAGGTAGTTTTCTTGCTCTCAGCAATCCTGAAATAGCGTTTCAATATGGCCAGATAAACGGTTCCATGAATGATTTTTATTCAGAAATATCCCAGGGGTTTCAATTTCCCGGGTACTATTTAAAGGCTTCAGATTATCACAAATCAAAGGTAAGTGCTGAGGAGAAGAGACATCTGGCAACACTTCATCAATATGAAAAGGAACTCCGAATTTTATGGTCTGAACATCTTATTTTAAGAAAAAAAAGAGAGCTTATTAATGCCGTTTATAATAAATATCAGGATGCGTCACGCACTGCTGTAATGTATAACGAAACAGGTGAGACTTCTGCTTTGGAAATGAATCTGACGAAAATGAATCTTTCGGAATTTCGGTTAATGAGTGAAAATCTGGAGCGTGAAAAATATACAAATGCTGTGAATATTCAGTTACACCTTAACACAGACAATCTGGTTACTCCTGCAGAGAAAGAGCCTGCTATATATCTTGTTAGTGATTCACTACCAGAAGTTTATACTCCTGATATGTTGCTTGTTGATGCCATGCTCGCTGCAGCTGAAAAGGAGGCAGCCATGATACGTCAGGAAGGTTTGCCGGAGTTCTCCGCGGGGTATTTTTATCAACAGCTGGAAGGTAATGTTGGTTATGATGGAGTTGTTGCAGGAATATCTGTTCCACTGTGGAGGTGGAGTAATAATTCTGCCATAAAACAGGCTCAGGTGAGAAAGCAAATATATCTCGCTGAACGGGAAAATAAGCTTGCAGCTGCAACTCTTACAAGAGAAAGGTTAGTGAACAATCTGACTTCCTTAAAGTCAACTTTGCTTTATCTTTCTGAAAACATGAATGAACGGGCTGAAGATACCTTTAAATATGCAACAGACGCCTTTGATAATGGAGAGATTAATGCAATGGAATACTACCTCATTTTATCACAGACTCTTAATAAACAAATGACCTATCTTGATGTACTTCAGGATTATAATGAAACAGTTATAGAACTTAATTTTCTTAATATCAGGCTATGAAAGTAAAAAATATACTATGGATATCACTGACTGCTTTGCTGTTGTCATGTAATTCAGAAACAAAAAAAATCGTTGAGGAAGAGCGGGCTCCACTTGATATAGCAGAAGCTCAGGTTAATGAAATGGGTATAATAACTCAGAAACCCGAAATCAAAGATTTCTCCCGGACTGTTTTTGTGCGTGGAAAAATTATTTTACCTGTTCAGGATGAACAGATGATAAATTCCAGCATATCTGGGAAAGTAACAAAGTTTTTTGTCTCTACCGGTGATTATGTGAGCAAAGGGGATCCTCTGATGCAGATATCGGGTATGGAGATTATTTCACTACAGGAAAACTACCTGATTTCCAAAGTGGAGCTTCAAAAGCTTGAAAAAGATATGGAGAGAAAAAAGTTGCTCGTGGGTGAAAAAGTGGTCTCTGATAAAGATTTTGAGCTTGTAAAAGCTGAATATGAACAGGTGGTAATCCAAAATAAATCGCTGAAGTTGAAATTACAGCTTCTTAACATAGACCATAATTCTGTGTCAATGGAGAGTATGTCATCATCTGTTGTTATTCTTTCACCAACAGATGGTATTGTAAGAGATATTTTTGTCTCTTCCGGCTCCGGTATAGAGGCAGAACAGGATCTAATGCTTGTTGTAAATACTGATGCACCACTTTTAGAGCTCTTTGTTCCTGAATCAGAGGTTGCACTTATTGAGGTGGGTCAGAATGTGGATTGGGATATTGTCAGCGCTGGATCACGAGGATTCTCTGCACGTGTAATCAGAATATCTTCGGTTGTTGAACAATCATCACGATCCTTCCGTGTAATTGCGGAACCTGAAAACCATGCCACGAAACTCTTTCCCGGAATGTTTATTTCTGCACGCATTCAATCAGATAAAAAGCATGGTGTTGCAGTGCCTGAATCAGCGGTATTTTACAATGAAGCCCGCCAACCTTATATTTTTATTGAACGACAGGATGGTTCAGGTTTTGAGGTTAAATATGTAGCATCGGGATTCATTACTGATGGATTTTATGAGATCCCTGGTGCGGATTCTGTTTTTCTTCAGCAAAAAGTGGTCGTAGAGGGGGGATACTATCTGAAATCGGTATTGTTGATGGAAGAATAGATGTCTTTATCCCTTCAATTGCGGCAGAACCTCTACGAGGTTCATTTGCTGT
>PKSY01000282.1 GCA_002869405.1 Marinilabiliales bacterium | reverse complement strand
TACGGCGGAACTCCCGGAATGCCGCAATCTTTCTGCAACGATAACCCGGAACTGCTGATTACCGAAATTCAGTATCACCCTCATGATGAGTACAATGGAGGGACATACTTTGAACTTTTCAATAATGATACTTCCGCTGTAAATCTGCATCTGTGGAAGATACTTAACCGCGACAGTACTGTCAACATGACCATGGAAGAGCCGTATAATCTCGAGTCCGGAGAATACCTGGTTTTTCCTCAGAACCCCTCGATGTTCTCATCTGTCTTCCCCGATGCTCCGTACTATGAATACAGTACGGGGATCACTTTCCCGGCTGAGGCCGATTCTTTCGGACTTCAGGATAAGTTTGGCGTCACCAGAATCTGGATGAGTTATGGCGTATCTTCGCCATGGCCGGAGATACCTGACTCCACAGGAAAAGCACTTGAGCTCGATGATTACTCATTGTCACCTTATGAACCTGAAAACTGGTTTGCGGGATGTAAGGAAGGTTCTCCGGGGCATGAGTTCAAAGCCTGTGATACTACATCAATCACAGAATTTGAAAATTACTTCTCCGTAATTCCCAATCCTTTTGATGATTTTCTGACCATACGCAGCCAAAAGGGAATTTCCATCACAGATGTACGCATTTTGAATGGTAGCGGGCAGGTAGTCACTATTCCCGTAAGGAAAAATTCACCTGAATCATGGTATCTGAATACAGCCACAGTTTCTTCAGGAGTTTACTTGTTGGAAATCAGAAGTAAGAGCACTCTGTTTTACCGAAAAATACTAAAATTTGAATAACCGGAATACACCAAGAAATATGTTAAATGCCGGAGTCTTCTGTTTGTATTTCTGATACTTGTTACCAAATTTTTCTTCAAGCTCTTTTTCTTCTCTTCTTACTCCCAATACAATCAAAACAATTGATACCACAGCCAGAGCCGATGGGAATATTTCCTGAGTGATTCCAATAAACCCTATGTTAAAAAAAATAAAACCAAGATATTGAGGGTGACGAACAACGGAGAAAATACCGGTTTTGATAAGATTTTCAACCTCCATGTATTCCCCGGCTTTCTTTTTTCTTTTTATGCTTTTTCGCATAGTGATGGCAGTAACGAGCCACAGCGTAAAGCCTGTCATCCATAGGATTACACCTACATCTTCGGGCCAGGTTAGTGCGGGTTCCGGGTTGCTGAAAAGAATCATAATAAAGTTCGCGAATAACAATAGCATTCCCGCGCTCAAAAGAGTAAATAATGAAGATAAGGTAGGACTATCCTCAATAGCAGTTGGTCTGTTTTTCATAGAGTAAAGATATGAAAATTTATTTCGGGGGTACTCAAAAGGCCGGATATGCTTTCTCATTTTTAATTCTTTTGTATTTGATGTAAATTTGCGCCGGAATCGGCAGGACATTAATATGTTACGAAAGCTCATAACTTCAGTATTGTTTTTTGTTATCGCGGCTGGTGCATTGGCGCAGAACCCGTTTGATGAAATGTGCCTTACTACGGAAGAGCTTGAGCTTGCGAAGGCTATAAATGCATATCGTGTCGAGAATAAAATGCCTGAGATAGCACTCTCACGCTCATTGTGTTATGTGGCCGATGTGCATGCCAAGGATCTCTACTTCTTTTATAATGAAAGAAGTCGTGCTTCCATGCACTCATGGTCGGGAAACGGCAGATGGAATGAGTGCACCTATTCCAATCCGAAAACCGATGGTAGATGTATGCACAATAAACCCTCTGAGCTTACGGATTATCAGGGACTGGGATTCGAACTTGCCTACCGCGACAACACCGATCAGGCTACAAAAAACGCTTTTGATGCATGGATTAATAATGAGATTACACGAAAGGTTATCCTGAATGAAAGTTCCTATCTGACATTTGACTGGAATGCAATGGGAGTGAAGGCATTTAACGGGTATGTGCTGGTTTGGTTTGGAACAATCACCGACAATGCTGATCCGGTATATCCCTGCGGGCAGACGCCTGAATCCGATTCGCTCTCAGCACCTGATCTTAAACCTCAAAAGCTTTTCTACGTTGTTGTGGCCAGTTACTATTCTCAAAGTGATGCTGAAAAAGATAAAATCCGCTGGGAGAAAAGATTCTTTGAGCCATTGAAAGTGCTGAAGAATAATGATAAATACCGTCTTGCGGTTGGTGCTTATAACGATAATGCTGCAGCTGAAAAGGCACTCAAGGAGATTAGAAAACAGGTACGAGACGCCTGGATTATTTCGCTTTAATGATTTTTTAACCCGCTACTACTATTTTTTCTTTACTTTTGAGTTTGCTAAACTGACTAATACAACTGTTTTATGAACAAAATCCAACTCACCATCGCAGCACTATTATGTGCGTTTTCATTTAGTCTTTTCGCTCAGGAAGAACCCACAGAAACAAAGTCGGGATGGAATATTATTCCTTTGCCTATTGCAAGCTACAATTCCGATCTTGGCTTTCAGTTTGGTGCTCTGGCAACGTTATACGACTTCGGTGATGGTTCATATTATCCTGATTATAAGCATCTTTTTTATTTTGAGATATCGATGTACACAAAGATGTCAGGTATTGCCCGTGTTTCCTATGATTCAGAATACCTGATTCCCGGATACCGTGTCACTGCCAATCTGGGTTTCTTTCCCAATAAAGCATATTCATTTTATGGATTTAACGGATACCAGTCGGTTTATAAACCTGAGTTTGTAGCTACCGGAGATGAACTGTACCGTTCCAGAATGTTCTACAGCTACCAGAACTACCAGACACGTTTTATGGTTGACATCCAGCGGAATATTAATCCATGGCTGAAGTGGATTGGTGGTATTAACCTCTGGAATTATAATTTGCAGTCGGTGGATGTGGAATTTCTAAACCGGGGAAAAGAGGATAACCTTTTACCTTCAACAGCGGATGAACCGGGCTTGTATGAGCGATATGTAAGATATGGTATTATTCCTGAAGATGAAGCTGATGGCGGATTTGTGGCCAATGTAAAGGCCGGGCTGGTTGCCGACACCCGCGATTTTGACGCAAACCCCACAAAAGGTATCTGGACAGAAGTGTTACTGAATATGGCTCCCGGGTTTATAGGAAACACAGATCCTCATATTAAACTCGTGGCAATGCACCGTCAGTATTTTCCCATTATTGAAAAGAAGTTAACCTTTGCCTACCGGATAGGCTATCAGGGAACTATTGCCGGTCATGCTCCATTCTATATGCAATCGCAGTTACAAACATCTTTTATTTATAATCTTACAAATGCTGTTGGCGGCGCTGAGTCCGTACGTGGAATTCTTTACAACAGACTTCTGGCCGATGGATTTGCCATTGCAAACGCAGAATTACGCTGGAGAGCCCTGGATTTCCGTTTCCTGGGTCAGAATTGCTTCCTGGGATTTAACTTCTTTGGTGATGCAGCAGTCACTGTTCAGGAGATTGAATTTGACAAGGATGCTGCACTGGAAATCGCAAATAGTTTGTATGATCCTATCTCGTCGACGGTTCAGCCCTGGCGTTTTCATGAGCCAAATTATTTTGATTTCAGTTCAAAAGATAAACCACATTATACCGTTGGTGGCGGCTTGAAAATCGGCTTCAATGAAAATACAATTGTATCGGCAGATATAGGCAAAGCCCTCGATAGTCGTGACGGGAGCCTTGGAATCTACATCGGAATGGATTTTATGTTCTAGTTTGAATTCTGCGCTTTTTTCTCCTTTACAGCTCTCATAAATTCATTTCCTATCGGGAGAGAGTAGGGGTTTTGGTCGTAGTTCAGCCGCTCGGGGTGCCACTGTACTCCCAGAAGCCAGCTTCCCTTTGTGGTGTCTTTCCATTGTATTACCTCAGGAAACTTATCGTCACTGCGGCCGGCAATTTGTAATGGCGGAGCAAGCTTCTCAATACCCTGGTGATGGTTTGTATTTACAACGCCAATTCGGGCATCTGTAATTTGAAAAAGCAACGATTTATCATTGATATATACTGCGTGGTAACAGGTGTCAGGGTTTTTACAGCGGTGCGTTTCCGCTCCCGTATATTGCGTGGGAATATCAGCATATAAAGTACCGCCCATGGCCACATTAATCATCTGTAAC
>PKSY01000203.1 GCA_002869405.1 Marinilabiliales bacterium | reverse complement strand
CCCTCACCAAGGGATTTACACTCACCAAAGTGTTCATCGCATTCAAGCTTTTGGATACGAAAAAGAATTCTTGCCTTTGCCTTCGCATCTCTTAGCTTCTTAAGCCATTTATCAAATTCTACGGTTTTTTCAATTAAGAACATAAAACATGCTGTATCCAGCTGGATACAAAATTAAACAAAATTTCATAATATTAAAAAGAGCATATTGCTTAATACAAAAAACCGCAAAATGTTACCCAAGCTTTCTTCAACAACTTTCAACATCCGTAGAAACTTTGGAAAAGTGTTCAGTTGGCTGGACGTGTAGCGGGCAAGAATGCATTACCGAAAAATATTCTGCGTTACATTGCGCTCACACTACGAAACTCCGGAATACAGGAAAATTGGCGATTCAATAAAATTTGAACGTCATAAAAAACAGTTCAAAATTTACCAAAACCGAAGTCTGCCGTATTATGAGAAACAAATTCCATGCATTTGTATCAAAAAATTCTCAGCGAACAAAAAAGAAACGAAAAATCCATTGCCATAGTTATCGATCCGGATAAAACAGACCGCAGAAAGTTGATGCATGAGGTAAAAAGGATTTCTCACAGCAATATCCGGTATATTTTTGTCGGAGGCAGTCTTTTGTCAGATGATTTTTCCGTCAGCATCATCAATGCCTTAAAAGACCATACTGATATTCCTGTCATCTCCTTTCCCGGAAATGCCATGCAAATCAACACTGCTGCAGATGCCATTCTGTACCTTTCGTTACTTTCGGGGAGAAATCCGGAGTACCTGATTGGTCAGCATGTTGTTTCCGCGCCAAAGCTTTATGCCTCTAGTATAGAGGTGATATCCACAGGGTATTTACTGATTGATGGCGGAGTAATGAGCTCTACGGCATATGTAAGCAACACCACCCCTATTCCTTCCAACAAGCCTTACATTGCAGCTTGTACTGCCATTGCAGCTGAGTTCCTGGGTATGAAAATGCTATATCTTGAAGCCGGCAGCGGAGCGCTTTTCCCGGTATCTCAAAAGATGATTCAAAAAGTCAGGGAGGTAACGAGCATCCCGATTATCACAGGAGGAGGCATTAAAACCCCGGAAGATATCCGAAATGCTGCTTCTGCAGGAGCTGATATTATGGTTTTGGGCTCGGTGCTGGAAGAAAACTTCTCATCCCTCCCCTATCTTGCCGGGGCACTTGAAGAAGCCAGCCTCAGAGTATAGGTTTTCACGGTTTTTTCAAATCACCATTTAGTTGTACATTTGGCATCTGAAAAAATCATACCCATGAAAAAATATTTCGCTCTGATTCTTGCGCTTGCAGGATTAATGATCTCCACTTCGCTTTTCGCACAGGAGAAACAACTTACACTGGAAGATTGTGTATGGATGAACCCGGAACTTTATCCGCAAAGGATTTCCAACCCCGCGTGGATTCCCGGAGAAGATACTTATACCTACAAAGAAGGGAACAACCTGATTGGGGTAAAGGCCAAAAGTGGTGATGAAGAGACAATCTTCACACTGGATCAGCTGAATACCCTGATGTCAGAATCAGGAAATGACTCCATTAAGAGGATGCCATCCATTACATGGGTGACAGAAACAAGCTTCTACTTCACTTCCCAAAACACTGTTTTTATCTGTAATCCCTTTTTACCTTCAATAGAGAAAAAGAACAGCTGGCCCAAAGATGCTGAAAACCTCGATCTCAACACAAAAACTTTTGTGGCAGCCTATACCAAAGACAATCATGTTTATATCAGCGAGAACAACACCGAGGTTCTGGTTTCTGCCGGCTCCGAAGAAGGTATTATCAATGGTAGTTCACGTGTAGCCCGAAATGAATTTGGAATTTCTAAAGGAACTTTCTGGTCTGATAATGGCCGATACCTTGCATATTATAAGCTTGATGAAAGCATGGTAACAGACTACCCGCTGGTGGATATCACTCCCAGGATTGCGGAAGAGAAAAGCACAAAATATCCTATGGCAGGGATGACCAGTCATCAGGTTATGCTGGCAATTTATGATACTGAAACCGGAGAAACGGTAATTGCCGATACAGAGAAGAACAGCGAACAATACCTTACCATGATTTCCTGGGATCCTACTGAAGAGTATATTTATATCGGTGTACTCAACAGAGGTCAGGATCACCTTCGCCTGAATAAATATGATGCTGCAACAGGGGCTTTCCTGAAAACAATCTATGAAGAGAAGGATGAAGAGTATGTGGAGCCTGAACATCCACTATATTTTCATGATGCCATACCCGGAAAATTCATCTTAAAAAGTTACCGCGACGGATATGATCACTTCTACCTTTTTGATACCAACGGAAAGATGCTGATGCAGCTTACTAAAGGTGAATGGGACGACGGGGAGATTCTCGGATTTGATGAAAAAGGCAAAACCATGTTCTTCACATCCCGGGCCAAAAGCCCTGTGGAAGAGCATATTTATGCCCTGAATATGAAGACACTCGAGACACTTCAGTTAACTCCGCAGCACGGCATGCACACTGCCATTTTCTCTAAAACCGGAAAATATTTCATTGATGTTTATACCAGCACGGATATCTGCCGCGAATACCAGCTCATCAACAGTAAAGGCACGATTGTGCGCACTATCCTCGAAGATAAGAACCCGCTGGATGCCTACAACACCGGAAGCTACGAGCTTCTGACACTGGAGGCAAAAGATGGCAGCGACCTTTGGTGCAGACTTATCAAGCCCGCAGATTTTGATCCTTCAAAGAAATACCCTGTTTTCTTTTATGTTTATGGTGGCCCTCACTCGCAACTCGTCAGTGACAGCTGGAATGCCGGTGCAGGATTGTTCGATATGTATATGGCTCAAAACGGCTACGTGGTATTCACCATGGATAATCACGGAACAAATTACCGGGGAGCAGATTTCGAGCAGGCGATACACCGCAACCTTGGAGTACTGGAAGTGGAAGATCAGATGATTGGTGCAGAATACCTCAAGTCACTGCCTTTCGTTGATAGTGAAAGAATGGGTATTGACGGATGGAGTTATGGTGGATTTATGACGCTTTCGCTGATGCTGAAACACCCGGGAACATTTAAAGTAGCCTGTGCCGGTGGACCTGTTGTTGACTGGAAGTGGTATGAGATTATGTATGGTGAGCGCTATATGGATACTCCGGAAGAGAACCCTGAGGGATACAACAATGCCTCGCTGCTCAATTATGTCAGCAATCTGGATGGTCATGCACTGGTGATTCACGGAACAATGGACCCTGTGGTTGTATGGCAGCACAGCCTTTCACTTATACAAAAATCCGTGGAAGAGGGTGTTCAGATCGACTATTTTGTATATCCCGGCCATGAGCATAATGTGCGCGGAAGAGACCGCATGCATCTTTATGAAAAGATTTCAAACTATTTCGATCTCTATCTGAAATAAAAACTTCACGAAAAAATAAGAATAAGCACTGAACAATATTTGCGTCCGGTGCTTATTTTTGTATCAAATAAAAAACACCATGAAAAAAATCCTTCTTTTTTCGATAATTGCGCTTTTCAGCCTGTCACTGTTCACTTCATGTACTGAGCAGAATGAGGCACCAAAATACGTTTTCCTTTTTATTGGTGATGGCATGGGGCTCGGTCAGCAGCAGCTTACCGAGAGTTATTTGGGTGCTTATAACAGTACCTATCCCGATCCAAAGCTCTATTTCACTTCACTGCCGCAGAAAGGCTTTATCACGACCTACAGCAAGTCGCATAAAATTACTGATTCCGCAGCTGCCGGAACAGCGCTGGCCGGAGGTGAAAAAACCGACAACGGAATGATTATGAAAAGTGGTGACGGAACTGAGGAGTATTACAGTGTGGCAGAAATTGCAAAAGATCTGGAAATGAAAGTGGGTATTATCTCCAGTGTGTCGCTCGACCATGCAACTCCTGCGGTATTTTACGCCAATGCCGATTCCAGAAATATGTATTATGAAATCAGCATGCAACTGCCTGATTCAGATTTTGATTTCTTTGGTGGCGGCGGATTTAAAAACCCTGAAGGCCTTGATACTGAAAAGAAGTATTCTGAAAACTACACGCATCAGGATAGCGACGGAGAGGTTGTT
>PKSY01000259.1 GCA_002869405.1 Marinilabiliales bacterium | reverse complement strand
TTTATCTAACTTACTAATTAAGGAGTAAATACTTTTGAATATTGATAGTACCGAGGGCACCGCCATTGGAGCTTCCAAAACCTCCGTCAGGGGTTGGAGGGGCATTTCCAAGATCAGGCTCAGTCTGCACTACCTCATACATCATGTCATATCCTGCTTCGCCAATATACAAACCAAAGATCCCTTCACTTGTTACCGAGCTCGGAGCGGACTGATTTAAAACAATAGTCCAGATTCCGTCCACCTCTGACTCTGTCTGAGTATATGTTCCCAGATATTCAGTCATTACTCCGTCAGGATCGTATGATTCTACCACATAAGTCTGATCGGCCATAAAATTGGCATAAATGGAATCGACATTGAAATAGAGCGCTAAGAGTGCTGCAACATTCTCGCCTGAAGAATACCATTCTCCCACGATACCAAGATTTGCAAGGTTAACTGTTACCTGCTGTCCGTCGGCCATCAAATCACCGGCCTCATCATATATCATATCTCCGGTCACAGTAATTACTTCCTCGCCATTGGCAATTCCTTCAAGAACGACATTAATCATTGCAACGGTTTCACCGGCAGTATGGTCAACAGTATAGCTTGCAATGGTTGCTGTACCGCCATTAATTGCGAGCACAAAATTTGCGTTGTCAAGGTTTCCTGTTGCATCAGCATTCTTATAAACACCCTTGCTGAAGTTAACATTTATTACAGTATTGTCTGCTGAGATACTGGCTCCGGCAAATGTTGCAGGATCCGGATCAGTCTTATCGCAGGATACTATCGTAAAAAGACCCATCAGGGCAATAAGTGAAAATTGGAGTACTTTTTTCATAATTTGTGGTTTTATTAATGTTTTCAAACAAATTTAATATTCAGCGTATTATATGTCGATATTCAGAGGAGAATAAAGTGCCTGACTTATCAATATTCTACATCAAAACTAACTTTTATTTCTCTATTTATCAACACTTTACATATTACAATAATATTATTGACCTATTTTTAATAGAGACACGATAAATCGTGCCTCTCCGGCTTTATCCCCACTGAATAACAGAGGCAGCCCAGGCATATCCTATACCGGCAGCTATCATAGCGATTACGGAACCGTTTTTTATCTTTCCGGATTCCAGCCCATAATGCAATGAAATAATCTGATCTATTTGTCCTGCATGACCATAATGGCTCAGGTAAGTTGATTGATTTTCAGTAAGATTCAGTTTCTCAAGCATCACATGATGCATGGAACGTTTAAAATGCAGTACAGCGAGATAATCCATGGCGGAGACAGGTAATCCGGATTTAATAAAAGCCTTTTCAATGCATAACATCCAGTTATCCATTGAGACTTCATTTAGCCGGGCCTTCATATGTTCTCCGTTCATCAATGTCAGCGATTTATAAGCTTTGTCGACGTTTTCGCAGGTAATAGGATTTTCCGTTCCACCATACACTACACCGGCATCTCTTGCCATGCTGCCGTCGGTCATAATATGTGTTCCCAGGACTTTATTACGTCCCAGGTTTTTCTTAAGGATTAAAGCCCCACCTGCAGCGCTCAGGTTATACATCATCGACATGGATTTGTCGGTATAATCCACAAAATCTCCATTTCTGTACCCACCAACAACCATTGCTGTCTCAATTTCGTCATCAGCGAGCATCATATCTTTCGCAATTTTCAAAGCAGAGATAGTAGTGCAGCAGCGCTGTTGCAAGTCAATGGCCCAGGCGTTACGTGCACCGATTTTTTCCTGAATATAGATTCCGGAGGTTGTGAGCGGATACTCTTTCCACTCCTCTCCCATGCACAGAATCAAATCAATGTCGCCGGGGTCTGTTCCGGTTCTTTCCAATGCATCGAGGGCGGCTTTAACACCCATCTCCTGAGTACCGTCATTTTTTCCGGGAAGGTGTTTCTTCTCTATCCCTAATTTCCCCACTACAGCCTCTTCAGTCCATACACCATTTGTTGCTGCGGCAATATCGGCAGCACTCATTGTCTTTTCAGGGAAGTAAACGCCATACCCTACGATGCCCACATGATCATTATGCTGTCTCATGGTACAATGCTTTTAACTGTTTTTTATCTACTTTTCCGGCGTTATTCAAAGGCAATGCATCAATAAACATCACTTTTGAAGGCGTTTTATACTTTGCAAGGTTCTTCAGACAGAATTCAATTATCTCATTTTCAGATAATCCTGCACTATCCTTAGCCACAACAAAGGCCATTCCTGTTTCGCCCCATTTTTTATGTGGTACACCGATAATCGCCACATCAATAACATTTGGCATTTTTCGTATAAGATGCTCCACTTCAGCAGGATAAACATTTTCTCCGCCTGAGATATACATATTTTTTATGCGGTCGACCACATAGTAAAACCCATCCTCATCTCGCTTCACCAAATCTCCGGTATGGAACCACCCATCAACGATAGTGTTGGCTGTTGCCTCCGGATTTTTCCAATATCCGGGAGTTACAGTTGGTGCTTTAATCAACAACTCTCCGGCCTCTCCGTCCGGGACATCATTACCTTTTTCATCAACAAGTCTTACTTCATAGAAAAAGTTTGGAGTACCGATAGACCCCTGCTTTCTGAATGCATCACTATGATCAAGAGAGTAAACATTCGGCCCCACTTCAGTAAGTCCGTAGCCCTGACGAACAGGCACTCCTTTTTGATGATATTTTTCAATAAGAGGAATGGGCATTGCTTCACCTCCGATTACCATATAACGTATTCCGGAAAGGTTGCAGGTTTGGAATTTCTCACTTTCAGCCATCATCTTCAGCATCGTGGGAACACCCCAGAATATAGTATGCTGATCCTCCTCCAAAACATTCAGCACATCTGTGCCATCAAATGATTTCATTAAAAGAGTATATCCGCCAAAAAGAATAAAGGTACTTTGCAGCACATTCCAACCACCGGTATGAAATGGAGGTGCACAATTTAATGCGCGGTCATTAGTAGTTATCTCCAGCCGGATTGCCGTATTCAGGCAATTCCAGAACAACATTTTATGACTGTAAATTGCACCCTTTGGGTATGCTGTAGTCCCTGAAGTATAAATAATTAATATGGGATGATCTTCCTCAAATTCTGCCTGTGGAAATTGTTGTTCCCTGAATTCGTTTTCTTCAACAAATTTGGAAATTCTACTCAAGGGTAATGAGAAAGGAATACTCTTAAACGACTCTAAATCTTCAACTTTATTTAGAAATTTATCTTCACAAAAAAAGAGTTTTGGATCGCTGTGATTAATCATAAAATCCAACTCCGGACCGGCCAGACGATAGTTCAATGGAACGAGAACAATACCGCTTTTCTGACAAACAGAGAAAAGGACAATATACTCCAGACAGTTTTCTGCAAGCACTGCAATGCGATCTCCTTTGCGCAATCCATATTCCTCTGTTAACCATATTGCAACCCTTGTTGCCTCTTCATGCAACTGACCATAAGTCTTTTCGTTCCCGGTTGAGTAGCATTTAAAAGCCACTTTATCAGGATGATAACCTGCCCATTTCTTAAACCAGTCGTATGTATTTATCGTTGTCATGATCTGTTTCTGTTAAAAAACGTGTTAGCCACAAGACCTGTAATCGTTGAAATAATGATAGCTGACGAAGCGGCAATTCCGGGGTTACGTACAACTCCGGTGAGATATTTGGTAAAGAATCCAAATGACCAACCGGCATTATCAACCAGTAAAGGAAGACCATAATAAATACCGAAATGCACAACAATGGCCGTTATTGTGGCAATAAACGGAGCTCTTTTATCCGTATTCTTCATAAAGATACCAAAAAGTACCGGAACAAAAGCAGCCGAGAAATAAGCGTAAACACCGTTTTGTGCAAGAATACCCACACTAAGTTTAGGATATAACAACTGATTATGACTAATAAAAAATGTAATTATTGCCAAACCTACAATTGCAAGCCTGTTGATGAGCATCAGCCTTTTATCTTCAAGGCGATTGCCGGATAAGGGCTTTACAATATCATTAGTAAATGTGGAAGATACTGATTGAATCAGACCTTCCAGTGTTGAGAGTCCGGCGGAGATTAAACCCAGGATTACAATCAGTCCGACAATTACACTTCCTAAACCGGAGGAGAAT
>PKSY01000054.1 GCA_002869405.1 Marinilabiliales bacterium | reverse complement strand
ATGGATTTTGATGACCTGCTGTTTAATATGAATGTACTTCTGCGCGATTTTCCGGATGTATTGTTCAAATATCAAAAGAAATTCCGGTATATCCTCGTAGATGAGTTTCAGGATACCAACTATGCGCAATACCTGATCACAAAGAAACTTGCGGCCGACAATGAAAACATTTGTGTTGTCGGGGATGATGCTCAGAGTATTTATGCATTCAGGGGTGCTAACATTCAGAATATCCTCAATCTGAAGCATGATTACCCCGAGCTCAGGGTATTTAAACTTGAACAAAATTACCGTTCAACACAGAATATCGTGAATGCTGCGAATTCAGTAATTGAAAAAAACAAAAATCAAATCCAAAAGGATGTCTGGACTTCTAACACTTCCGGTGAGAAGATTGCCATTTTAAAGGCTTCCACAGATTCCGAAGAAGGCTTTTTGGTTGCAGATGCCATTTTTAAGGCTAAGATGAATGACCATATCAAAAATAGTGATGTCGCCATTCTATACCGCACCAACGCACAGTCAAGAACTATGGAAGAGGCGCTTAGAAAACAAAACATCCCCTACCGTATTTATGGTGGACTATCGTTTTACCAGCGAAAAGAGATAAAAGATCTGCTGGCCTATTTTCGGCTAACAATAAATCATCGTGACGAGGAGGCATTAAACCGTATCATAAATTACCCGGCCAGGGGAATAGGAAAAACATCCCTTGAGCGCCTTCAGGTAAAAGCAGGAGAACACAATATAAATATATGGGAAGTTATCAATGACCAGAATTTATGTAAAGAAGCAGGACTTCATTCCGGTGCGGTAAACAAGATTGCCAACTTTGCTACAATGATTAAAAGTTTCAGTACAAAGGTTGGCAGTCTGAGTGCATATGAGCTGGCCAAACATATTGCAGGCAGCACAGGGATACTGCGCGAGTTACATGAAGACCGGACGCCGGAAGGATTGAGCCGTTATCAGAACATTGAAGAGCTTTTAAATGCCATCAAGGATTTCTCTGAAAAACAGATAGAGATGACTGCAGCAGAAAATGAGGGTGAAGTGGGAGATCTTGTAACGCTGGATCTCTTTATGCAGGATGTGGCGCTGCTCACTGATGCAGATACTGATGATGACAATAATAAGGATAAGGTGCAGATGATGACAATACATTCTGCCAAAGGGCTTGAATTTCCCTATGTTTTTATCGTTGGTATGGAAGAGAATCTTTTCCCTGCAATGCAGTCGTTACACAGCCGCGATGATCTGGAGGAAGAGAGGAGGCTGTTTTATGTTGCAGTTACCCGCGCAGAAAAGCGTCTCACTTTATCTCATTCCGAGAGCCGGTATCGCTGGGGAAATCTCACCTTTTGTGAGCCAAGCAGATTTATTGATGACATAGATCCGTCGTTTATCATTCAACAGGCGAGCCACGCCAGAGCGCCGCAATACCCGCACGCACCAACATCAGGGATGGGAATAAAAAAGCAATATAAACCCAGGCCGGGAATCAGTAAACCCACATTAAAGACAAATCTACCGCAGCAAAAACAGGAAGGCCCGCAACCTGAGCCTTCGCCTGTTGAAGAGATTACTCCCGGCTGCATTGTACAACATCAACGATTTGGTAAAGGCGAAGTGATTGCAATGGAAGGTGCAGGCCCTAATCGAAAGGCTACTGTGGAATTCGCAAGTGTTGGAAGAAAGCAGCTTTTGTTGAAATTTGCCAGGCTCACGATTATTAGTTAAGGTTATCACAATCAGATATAGAAAATTATTATATCTTTGCCGTACAACAAATTACATTTTGAAGGGTTATAACTGTACCAGGATACTACCATTAAGGTTCAGTCTTACTATTTAATATTACCGTATAGAACATTAGCAACAAAAATCATGGAATACAACACCACCAGAAATAGACTCATCATACCTGAGTATGGAAGAAACATTCAGAAAATGGTTGAATATGCCATTGCAATACCGGATAAAGATGAGCGAACTCGTTTTGCATTTCTCATTGTAAGTGTAATGGGACAGATAAATCCTCAGGGATCATCCTCCGGAGACCACCAGCATAAGTTGTGGGATCATCTTCATGTTATTTCTGACTTCAAACTTGATGTGGTATCGCCATATGAGAAGCCGGAAAAAGATGTACTCAGTGCAAAACCGGATCCCATGGATTATTCCAATAATAATATCACTTTTCGTCATTATGGAAAAAATATCATGCGAATTATTGATATGGCTAAGACTTTGGAGGATGGTGCTGAAAAGGACGTAATAACGAAAATAATTGCCACGCATCTTAAAAAATCATACCTTACCTGGAACCGCGAATCTGTTGATGATGAACTTATTGTTGAGCAGCTCAAAGAACTTTCCGGCGGAGAACTGGAACTTCCTGAAGGTACAGTTCTTACATCTACCAGCGAGCT
This sequence comes from Marinilabiliales bacterium, assembly GCA_002869405.1. Taxonomy (GTDB): domain Bacteria; phylum Bacteroidota; class Bacteroidia; order Bacteroidales; family BM520; genus BM520. The sequence continues at coordinate 1,805 of PKSY01000054.1, read as the reverse complement.
TATCTCATCACAAAAGAAGAAAAGCACCAAGAGAGAACAAAAGGGAGGATCATACAATAAGCAAAACAAACAGAAAAGAAGGAGCAGATATTAATGAGTTCATTTGTTATCAACGGCGGAAATCAACTGCATGGAGAGATAACACCGCAGGGTGCAAAAAATGAAGCATTACAGATATTATGTGCACCACTTCTAACTGAACAGCCAGTAGAAATTCATAACATCCCCGATATCAGGGATGTCAATAACCTTATTGAGCTTCTGCAGGGTATGGGCGTACAAACCATAAAGACCTCTGCTGACAGCATGCGTTTTCACGCACAAAACATTGACTTCAAATACATTGCATCTGAGGAGTTCAGGATTAAGGCAGGTAAAATCCGTGGCTCAATAATGCTTACCGGACCATTATTGGCCCGTTTTCAAAAAGCATATATTTCCAAACCCGGCGGTGACAAAATTGGCAGACGCAGACTTGACACTCACTTTTCCGGTCTGGAAAAGCTTGGGGCAGTTTTCAGTTACGATGAAAACCTAAAAATGTTTGCGGTTTCGACCAGGGGTTTAACAGGCACCTATATATTACTTGATGAAGCTTCAGTTACCGGTACTGCAAATATTGTTATGGCGGCTGTGTTGGCGAAAGGAACTACAACAATCTTTAATGCAGCATGTGAGCCATACCTTTTACAGCTTTGTAAGATGCTTGTACGAATGGGTGCCAAAATCGATGGTATAGGATCTAATCTTCTTACCATTCAAGGTGTTGATTCGCTGGCAGGAACCTCGCATACCATGCTGCCCGACATGATTGAGACAGGCAGTTTTATTGGCCTTGCCGCAATGACCCGGTCATCCATCACCATAAAAAATGTAAATACTGCCCACCTCGGAGTCATTCCTGAAGTATTCCGAAGGCTGGGAGTGACAATTCTCCAGCAGGGTGACGACTTGTATATTCCTGCCAAAGAAGAATATGAAGTCGAAACATTTCGCGACGGATCCATAATGACTATTTCTGATGCACCCTGGCCGGGATTTACTCCTGACCTTATCAGTATAGCACTGGTTCTTGCTATTCAGGCCAAAGGCAGTGTTCTGATTCATCAGAAAATGTTTGAAAGCCGGCTTTTCTTTGTCGATAAACTCATTGATATGGGAGCACAGATTATTCTTTGTGATCCGCACAGAGCTACAGTAATCGGACTGAACCATGCCACCAGTCTCAGAGGTATAGATATGACCTCACCGGATATTCGTGCAGGTGTTGCCCTTCTTATTGCAGCACTTTCAGCAAAAGGTACCAGCACGATTCATAATATTGAACAAATTGACCGTGGATATCAAAACATCGACCAAAGACTCAGAACTCTTAATGCAGATATTGCACGCATAGATTAAATTAATATTGTAAACATTTTTATCTTTCCGCTGTTATTTCCTAAAACCAAAATAACAATTAGCTATATGGAAAATTTAATGAATTGGATTAACGAGAACGGTGTTGACTATGCACTAAAGATAGGTACTGCGCTTATTGTTCTCATAATTGGTCTTTGGATAATAAACATTATCACTAAAGGCATTAAACGGGTATTTGAAAAGCGTGATCTGGATCCCAGCCTCCGGCCATTTCTATCCGGATTAATAAACGGGATTCTGAAGGTCCTGCTTGTTATCACAGTTATTAGTATGGTGGGTATTGAGATGACCTCCTTTATTGCAATTCTTGGTGCTGTGGGTCTTGCCGTTGGTATGGCGCTTTCCGGAACCTTACAGAATTTTGCCGGTGGTGTAATGATTCT
>PKSY01000003.1 GCA_002869405.1 Marinilabiliales bacterium | reverse complement strand
TAGATAAAGTAATACGATTGCGCTCTGGTCGGAGTGCAATCGTTTTTTTGTATCTTAAATAAAAATCCTAACCGTGAAAAAGATCCTATTTCTCATGTCTCTCCTGTTGGTTACAACATGGGTGTTGGCTCAGGATTATCCTGCGATGCCTCGTGATCAACGCTATACAGGAGTGTTTGAAAACGACCTGCCTCTCGAGCATGACAGGGAGTTTCAGTTTCTGGCTTTTTTTATCAACCAGGGCGTTTCCAGCAACTTTTATCCAAAAAATGACCTCCTCAAAGGTCAGGTAATTGGAAGGTTGTTTGGTCAGAACAGCACAAACACTTCAACAGAGAATCAAACATTCTATTTTGAACAGCGTCTTCTGCCGTTCTTCATATACCAGCCCAAGCTATTTGATGGAAAGGCCATTCTGCGGGCTTCTTTTGAGATAGACTGGACATGGGGAGATGTGGCCTATGGTACCGGTGGTAACTTTGGCTCTGCCATTGCCGCCGATCAGGTGAACCTTCAGACGCAAAATTTAGAGCTGGAGCTCATCCCTGCCAAAGGATGGTACATAAACCTTGGTCTCCAGCGAATGTATGATACTCCTTACAACCCATACCGTACCATGTTTGATAAAATGCTTTCAACAGGTTATCGTCTGGCATACTTTGGTACCGATGGTGTGGGAGTTACAGTACGACATAATACCGATCATCTGCAATGGAAAGCCGGATTCTATCAACTCTATGAATCCCTGATTCAGGAGAATGATGATGTCTCTCTTCTGGAGTTTACCCTTGAAAAGTCCATTGCTCAAAAGTGGCACTGGGGAGGTTCTTTGTATTATATGCGCGACAGGGCAAATGGTGCCGGCGGGGTCTCTATTCTTGGACAAGGTCTTAACGCAACACTTCTCAACGCCTATAACGGAACATTTAAATTTAACTTCGGCGACAAACCATACAAAGCAGATATATTCTGGCTGGGAACTTTTTTCGACCGCAACGCAGATTTTATGCTCGATCGCTGGTTTATTACAGGTTTTGCAAATATGAATGTTGGTCGTGCACTGATTCTGGAGGATGAAGTTTGGAATACAGGTGCAGATATTCTCGGTGTCGGTGCGAATGCCAAGGCCGGATATCGTTTTGGCCAAACTACGAATGATGTAATTTCTCTCGATGTGATCTTTTCCAGTGGCGATGATAATGCGCTTAATGATAAAACCTATAATGGGGTGCTTACAGGTAACACATGGGGTTCTCCGGGAAGCGTATTTATTGGCTCCGGATCCTATCTGTTGTTTCCTCATGGCAATGTTGTAAACCGTTATACTCCTGTGGTGGCCGATCTTTCAAATATGGGTTACGGTATAACCGGGGCTGTGGTTAATGCAAGTCGGGACGTGGTTCCTTACAAGTTACTTGTAAAAGCCGGCGCAGCAACCGGGCTTAGTAATGCGAAACCTGCAGGAGGCGGCCTTTATATGGGTACTGAGGTCAATACTAAAGTGAGCTGGACTTTCGGTCCCTTTATGAGTCTGGAATTCCACGCGGCGTATATGTCTTTGGGTAGTTTCTTCGATAGCAATGATACACGGTATGGATCAGATGTCAATGGTGTGGATAATGACTCCAGACCTTCGGATCCCTGGACTGCTTTTGTAGTGTATAAATGGTTAATGTTTTAATGCAGGAGGTTATGATGAAAAAGATAGTATTATTTATGATTTCAATAGCCATGCTCGCCGCCTGCACTCCATATAAGAATCTGCAGGATATGAAGAACATGCGCACGGATCTGAAGTATCCGTATGAGGTAAAATATGCCCCTGTTAATGATGATATTGAACTCGCCTATGTCGATGAAGGAGAAGGAGAACATACCATCGTTTTTATCCATGGTCTCGGATCCTATCTCCCGGCATGGAAAAAGAATATTGAAGTATTAAAAAACGATTATCGGTGTATCGCTGTGGATCTTCCGGGATATGGAAAGTCCACAAAAAATCCGCATTCAGGAATGATGACTTTCTATGCCGATGTGATGGCGCAGTTTCTGGATTACCTTGAAATTGATAAAGCAGTATTTGCCGGTCATTCTATGGGAGGTCAGATTTCAATGGTGATGGCTTTGGAGCATCCCGAAAAAGTAGAGAAACTGGTGCTTGTTTCTCCAGCCGGGTTTGAACGGTTTACTGAAGGACAAAAAGATTGGTTCCGCGATGTAATGACACTGAAAGGGGTTAAGCTAACAACTGTTGATGCCATTGAAACGAATCTGGCATATAATTTTTATAACCTTCCGGATGATGCGCAATTTATGATTACAGATCGTATTGCCATGCGGCACGCCGATGATTTTGATCATTATTGTTATGATGTGGTGAGATCTGTTCATGGAATGGTTGATCAGCCGGTTATTGACAAACTTGATCAGATAAAGCAACCTGTATTGATTCTTTTTGGTGAGAATGATAACCTGATACCAAACAGATATCTTAATCCGGGAAAAACTTATGATGTGGCTATTGTTGGTGATGAAAAAATCCCCGACAGTAAACTCGTAATGGTACCAAAATGCGGTCATTTTCTGCAATTTGAAAAGCCGGAAGTACTTAATAGTGAAATAAAAGCATTTGTCAGATAAGACAGATTTGTAGGTTTTGAAAAGTGGACAGGGCAGGGGTCGTATGGCTCCTGTCTTTTTTGTACCTTAGCGTGCATGTTTAGTATTCTATGAAACAGAAGCTTTCGATTTTTACGGACTATACCAAAACCCTATATCCTCATGAGATAGGTTATCTGCTTGAGCACAATAAAATTGAGGATGAGGAAAACCTTCGCATTCTATCGACAATTGAATATAACTCCCTGCATCCACAAAATCCAAAGTCTTTTGATGATACGATTGATAAAAGGAAATACTCGAATTTAAAGAAATGGATTGAGACACGGCTGGCAGAGAAGGATGTGGACCGGTACTTCGTCTGGCTTTCTGAGATCGAACAGAAAATCCTCACTGACTCGATCCTGCCCATTGAAGAGAAAGCGCTGATAAAGCAACTCCGACGAGTGGATGTTTCTCATTATCACTTTACCCGCCTTTATGAAGTTGCACAGCATTTCCGTGATTACCTGTTAATCAGAATGCGTATTATTTATTATAACCCTGTTTCTGATTTTCTCGATAGCTATCGTAACAATTACCGTAAAGCGGCTGAAGTGCAAAGTGTACTCAATGATGCCACCTATGATATTATCAGCCGCGGTGAAAGTCAGAACCCGGAAAAATGGGTGCAGTATCTTGCTGAGGTATTTCGGGACAAAACCCTGGATGCCTATACACGCTACCGCGCCGTTGTGCGTCTTATGTACGTTTACTATAATTATCGTCGTTTTGACGACCTGAAGTCCATTACTCTTGAACTGGATCAGGTATTAAAGTCACCACACTTCTATTCAAAGCGTATTTTGGCCAACTACTACGGTAACAGGGCGATGATGCATCAGAAAAGGATGGAACTTGATGATGCAGAGAAATACGGATATCTCTCTGTACGGCAGAAGAATAACGACTACCTCTATTATGTGAATATCCTCTGCGGAGTGTTGGTGAAACAGCAAAATTACATTGATGCACTTAAGCTGATGCATAATACTTTTGGAGAATTAAAAAATACCAACAGTTTTTTTAACCGCATTGGTTTTGTCTCATTATATGTCAGGACACTGGTGCTCAATGGCAAGGCAAAGCAGGCTGCCGATTATGCGAAATCCTTTTTTGAAGTTTACCGAAAAGAGATCTTCTCTCATCGCTGGCATCTCTTTTTTGAAGCCTATACGCTGGCGTTGTTGCGGCTGGGAAAGTACAGACAACTTATAAGCCTGGTTCGTCGTAATGATTTGGTACAGAAGGAAAAGAATGAGTTTGGCCGGAAGCCATATCTGGCCGTAATCCGAAGCTTTTATCTCATCGCAGAATATCTCGAAACGGAAATCAACGAAGAGGTGTTACGGCAGCAGTTGGAGGAAGTTTTTGCCGTAGAGTATAACGATTTCACCCTGCAGTATAAGCGCAATGAGTTAAAGAAAGAGATAAATGAGTATGTGCCTGGAGTGGTATGATTTTTTTTTGTCCGCTGATCAGACCCGTCAGGTTCCCAGACCCGTCAGGTTTCTAAAACCTGACGGGTCTCCGGGGTTTACCCGGTGCCTTCGGCTCCGCTCAGGCACCTCCTGGTTTCAAATGATG
>PKSY01000251.1 GCA_002869405.1 Marinilabiliales bacterium | reverse complement strand
ATTTTATGGGTATTCTGCTCAAAATTACCTATGTGATAGTTAATCTGAGCCAGTGCAATACGCATGGTAAAAGTGTTTTAGAATATTACTCCAATACAAAGTTGTACAGTAAACGGAGTAGCCTTCTCCTTAATTGCAGGGTCATAAGCTTCATTTACAGCGCCGAGAAGATCAGTGAATCCGTTACGGAATACAAGGCTTCCGGTAATTGCTGTAGATTTATCAATGTAGTATTCTGTACCACCACCAAAGATAAGACCTGCCTGGAAAAGGTTTATATCATCACTGATATCAAGATCTTCCACAAAAGCTCCATATGAATCTTCCGCTTTAGCTGATACTCTGAATGCCGGACCAAAACCAATTTGTCCGAAATACTTCATTGCGCCAAACTGGTTGGTTTTCATCTTCAAAGTAATTGGAACCTCAATATACTTCAGGTTATATTTTCTGGTAGTCATTTCATTAACAACAACGCCATCAACAACATGGCCCTGGATATACTGCAGTTTACCATTATTGGAAAGATAGTTAAAACCGGTGGATACAAAATAGTTGTCGGTAAGCGCAAAGTCACTCATAAAACCCCAGGTAAGGCCAAAACCGGCTCCTTCAGATTCATATCCTGTAGTTTCATCGGGGTTAATCCATCCCAGACCGGGAGATACCTGCAGACCTAATTTAAAAGGCTTCTGTTGTGCATTTGAAAGCATCGGGATAACCATAACGGCCATCAGCACGGCAAAAAAAAGATTTCTTCTCATACCTGATTAATTTTATTTAGAACGCTAGAAATAACATTTATTATATGGATTTGTTGTATATCCATCACCGCAAAGGTACGAAAACCCTCTTTATGGTGTTATTATGATAATAAGAATTGCATTTATGCTCCGGGAAAAGTATTTTTGTATGGCTAAAGATAGTTTGTATGGTTAAAAAAGCGGTTATAGCCATCTCCGTATTCATGATTTTTTGTGCACAGGCACTCTTCAGTCAGGGTGTTTTTGATTTTGGCATGAAAGGCGGTTATACTTCCAACAGAATCACTGTTTCAGTGGATAATATCGAAGAAGGACTTGCTGAAAGTTTCCATGCAGGTGTATTTGCCCGCCTGAACGGAACAAGAATATTCCTGCAACCAGAAGCCTATTTCATCAATAAAGGCGGTATCCTTATCGAAGATCCCGAAGGCAACGGAAACACCATTCAAAGCGACTTTGAGTTTGAAACCCTTGACTTTCCATTGCTTTTCGGCGTTTATATCATCAACAAAGAGAAAATTAACCTGCGGATTATGGCAGGCCCGGCAGCCAGTCTGGTACTGAACACTGATATGTCGCTCTCAGAAACATTCCAGTCCTTATCACTGCAATCATTTGATAATGCCCTTTGGTCGGTGCAGGCTGGTGTGGGGATTGATATCTTCAACTTTACACTCGACCTGCGTACGGAAGCTGGTTTATCTGACCTCTCCATGAATAACAGTTACGACCTCTATCACCGTACAATTAATATCAGTCTGGGAATAAAAATCCTCTAACAGTTTTTAAACAATTATCATGAAGCATATACTCTGGCCATCATTGTTAATTCTGGCTCTGTTTTTAAATGCCTGTTCGCAAAAAAACAAAAATACTGAACCGGCAGAAATATTCCGATACGAGCAGGACCTCTTTCAGGTGAATACTGAAAACCTTAAACCCGAACTCCTGGAATTGCAGAAAACATATCCCGTCTTTCTGGGTGGTGACCTCAACGACACGCTCAATCTGATACAGATTTATGATTACCTGACAGATCCGTCAATCATTGGCCTGTACAACGATTGCCGGGAAAAATACCCCACACTGGAATACCAGGAATATGAACTTGGCAAATTAAAAAACAACTACCATTCTATCTTCCCCGAAGAAGAAGATTTTCAGATCTTTACTTACATCAGCGGCCTGGACTTCGAAAACCCGGCTGTATTTATTAATAACATGTTGCTTGTGGCTCTCGACATGTACCTCGGCCCCGGATATGAAGAATATGACCGCATTGGAGTTCCACGTTATGTAAGCAGACGATTTGTGGAAGAAAATATTATCCGTGATGCGGCTGAGGCCGTTGCCCGATCCAAAGTGATGCCTCCGTCAAACAACACACTCGTTGCAGAATTTATTGCAGAAGGGAAAGTGCTGTTTCTTATGCATCACCTCCACCCCGAAACACCGGAGCATCTGATTCTTAATTATACTGAAGAGCAGTACCGCTGGTGCGAAAAACACGAAAAAGAGCTTTGGACCTTTATGCTTAAAAATGACTTCCTCTTCTCTTCCGACACACGCCTGAAAAGAGATTATCTTCTGGAGGCTCCTTCCACTCCCGAGTTTGGAGAAGAAGCTCCCGCCAGACTGGGCCAGTTTCTGGGATGGCAGATTCTTAAATCCTACTATAAAAAAAATTCAGGTTCTTCTATTGCGCAAATCATTGAAACACAGGACGCAGAAAGCATTTTAAACAACGCCGGATACAGGCCCTGATAATTTTTCCTGATTTTTATAGGTCATATTTTACCATTTTCTGCATTAACAGTCAGAAAAACTGATTGAGATGCTAGTAAAAACTTTTGGCAGTGCCATAATGGGAGTTTCGGCACGCACGATTACTGTGGAGACAAGTGTGGACACGGGAGTAAATATCTTTATGGTCGGACTGCCCGACAGCGCGGTAAAAGAGAGCCATCACCGGATAGAAACAGCACTTAAAAGCGTGGGATATCGAATCCCCGGCAAGAAAATAGTCATCAACATGGCTCCTGCTGATATCCGAAAAGAGGGTGCGGCTTACGACCTCACTCTGGCAGTCGGAATCCTCGGGGCTTCAGAACAAATCCGTAAAGAAGAAATCAGCGATTACATCATCATGGGCGAACTCAGCCTCGATGGAACCATTCATCCCATAAAGGGTATTCTTCCCATTGCCATACAGGCTAAACGGGAAGGCTTTAAAGGAATGGTAATCCCTGCACAAAATGCAAAAGAAGCTGCCATAGTGGAAGGCATTAAAGTTTACGGCGTCGATAACATACGAGAAGTAATACAATTCTTCGACGGTAAGCAGGAGCTAAAGCAGGTCATTGTAAATACACGGGAAGAATTTTTCGCACAGCTTAATAATTACGAGTACGATTTCTCTGATGTAAAAGGACAGGAAAACATCAAGCGAGCGCTGGAAATCGCTGCTGCCGGAGGCCATAACTGTATCTTAATCGGCCCTCCCGGCTCGGGAAAAACCATGCTGGCGAAAAGATTACCAACCATTCTTCCGCCACTGACCCTTCATGAGGCACTGGAAACCACTAAGATTCACAGTGTGGCAGGAAAGCTGGGGAAAAACACAGCGCTGGTATCAGTACGCCCGTTCCGGTCGCCGCATCATACTATCTCCGACGCAGGACTTGTGGGTGGCGGCACTTTCCCGCAGCCGGGAGAGATCTCCCTGGCGCACCACGGCGTACTCTTCCTCGATGAGTTGCCGGAATTCAAACGCACCGCCCTGGAAGTTATGCGACAGCCTATGGAAGACCGGGTAGTAACCATCTCCCGCGCGCGACAAACCATCAACTTCCCGGCATCATTCATGCTCATCGCAGCAATGAACCCATGCCCTTGCGGATATTACAACCACCCCGACCAGGAGTGCTCCTGTGGTCCCGGTATCGTTCAGAAGTACCTCAACAAAATCTCCGGCCCTCTGCTCGACAGAATCGACCTCCATGTAGAGGTGGTGCCGGTTCCTTTCCGGGAACTCTCGGAAGCACGCGAAGGCGAAGCAAGCAAAGATATCCGCGAAAGGGTTGTTGTTGCACGACAGATACAGCATAAACGTTTTGAAAACAGCCATAAAACACATTGCAACGCACAGATGACAAGCAGACAACTGCATCAGTATTGCAAAACCGACAGTGCTTCAAACACCTTGCTGAAAAACGCCATGGAAAAGCTCAACCTCTCAGCCCGGGCTTACGATCGTATTCTGAAAGTCAGCAGAACCATCGCCGACCTTGAGGGAAAACCCGCAATACTGCCCGAGCATGTCGCAGAGGCAATACACTTTCGAAGTTTGGACAGAGAAACTTGGGGGACATAATAGGGTGAAGTTACTACAACAGGTTAATTACTTTTTGTTAATAATTAATATTCAATAAGTAATCAGTAATATATAAAGAAATGATAAAATTTGTAATTAATAATTTCAAACTTATAACTTT
>PKSY01000321.1 GCA_002869405.1 Marinilabiliales bacterium | reverse complement strand
CTTATGAGAGTAGATGTTTCTGCCATCCACAGTGGCGTATTTTGTGTCATTTTTCTGACAAGACATAGCAAGGAATAACAGGCTCGCGGTTAATAATATCAGATACTTCATAAGGATCGTTATTTCGTTTAAAATTTTACTTCCTCTGCTCTATGGCAAACATCAGCAGATATGGCAATGGCGAGTTCCAATTCAGGCATACCTCGTTGCTGGCATAGCTCTCCCATACATCCATATAAGATTTCATAGGTGGCGCGTCGGCAGGATAATTAACATCATTCGCATCCTGCTTGTAATAGTTGGGGCCACCACAAACGAATCCCGGAACCGGCTCAACTATGCCATCGGCTTTTGAGGCCCGGTGGTGTATGTGCATCGGAGGATTGTCACCAAGGCCAGTTACCATTGAATATCCGGTGGCATTGTGGCCGAAGAGGTAGTTCAGGGAAGAGAATACTGCATCGGAATAGGCGGGTTTAGGGTTAATTTTATAAGCTTCTGCAATGACAAAGGCAACGTTTTGTATATCGCTGTTGGAGCCCCACTGGAAGTCATTCACGCCCTGCCGGTAGTCGAAGGTCTGCACGCGATTGGTGAGGTCGTCAGCGCTGGCGATAAGTTGCTCTTTCAGTTGCGCTGCAATGGCTTCAGGAAGGCTCCCTTCATTATCAAGGAGTGTAAATACACCAAGGTATCGCATAAAGCTTTTCCATCCGTCGCCGTAAGTATAGGTGAGGTCGGGGAGGTTCCCGGAGAGGTAGTCGAGATAGGTTTGCTCTCCGGTGGAGACAAAGAGCTCCGCCGCAGCCCAGAATTGTTCCTGTGAGGCGTCCTCATCACCATATTCACCTGTCGATACATCAGCAGGGTTTTTGAAATATTCCGTTGGGTTTTGGACACCCCACTGCCAGGCTTTTTGTGCCTGCGCGAGCCATGCTTCAGCGAGGTTGCTGTCATACTTTTTATATTGCCGCGCCATCTTCGCCAAGAAGGCAGCAAAGTCGAAGGTGGATGCGGTGCTTTTGGGCATAATATACCGTTGTTCGGTAGCTTCATGCGGCATGATAGCACCGGCAAAATTCTTGGTAGTGAGTTTATGAAATACGCCGCCATCGTCGTCTTGCATGGTAGCGATCCAGTCAGCCTCGTACTTTATCTCATCCAGCAGGTCATTGATGCCGTTTCTGCTTTCCGGGATGTTGAGCGAGCCGTCAGGGCAGAGGTCGGGGTAGGTCTCCAATGCATGGAGGAGTTGGCCGGCAGAGAAAGCACCATTCATCACATACTTCCCAAAATCGCCGGCATCATACCACCCTCCGGGAGAGGCGACAAAACCTTTTTTCCCTGTGGCGGAATGATACAGCACGTTAGTGTCGGGATGGCCGGCAGGACGATGCCACTTCATTCCGTGTTGTTTGGTAATGTCGGTCCCGACTCGGTGATAGTAGTAGGATTTGGCTACAAGGAGGAGCGCACTGTCGTATATGCCTTCGCCAATTTCAAAAGGATAGGAGTATCGGTTTTCGTCCACCTGCAACTGATAAACACCGGGCTTTTGAAAGCCTGAAAAGTCGAACTGGTGAATAGTGTCGCCGGAAAGTGGAAAAAAGACTTTATCGTATGGTTGTCCTTTCATGCAGGTCTCACCGGTGGTAAGGTCTATAATAGAGATGGAAGTGATATCGCTATTTCCTGTTATGGTAGCGATCTTCTTCTCTTTTGGGAAATAGCCCAGTTGATTAAATCGTATCGTGTTGGATGCAGGGTGCAGGTACCTTGAAGTCTCAAGGACCGTTTTCTCATCTACGAGGTTGGATTTTTCCTTTGCACTATCAATAGTATTACAACTCACCAACAGTGAGAGTAAAAGCAGGGTAAAAAAAGGTTTCATAACACTATGTAATTATGATGATTGGTTTAAAAGGGATAAAGTTAAGGTAGGATCATCACTTCTGCAATTATAATACAGAACTATAAAAAATAAAAAGCAACACTCCGGGGAAATAATCAGTAACCAATATCCAACACTTATAGCCAACACTCAATAATCCAACACTCAATATCCAAAAACCGCTATTGAATATTACTTATTGAGTGTTGGATATTGGTTATTCAGGGAAATTTATATTTTTGAAGAAATCTCCTGTCTTATATGTGTACTATGCGTAAATGTTTATTTCTTGTTCTGTTAATCATAATTTCAATCTTTTCCGCATGTACAAAAGAGGATGTCGAGACTCCGGTATCACCCTCCTTGTCAAACTTTACTTTTCTTAAGACGAATAATCCGGGTTTATTGAATAATGTCTATACCTATATTGATGGTGACAAATTTTATGGGAGTATTCCTTATGATGCAGATATCAGCAATTTAATAGCCAGCTTTGATTTTGTTGGTTCAGAAGTGCGTATCGGAAGTCAAATACAAAATAGTGGCAGCACCGTCAATGATTTTCATGAACCTGTTACCTATACCGTTGTTGGCCAAAATGGAATGACAAAAGATTATTCCATTGATATTGTCAGGTTTACGGGGTTACCTGTTATAAATATTTATACAGAAAATGGGGTAGAAATAACGTCAAAAGATGAATATGTTGCCGGTTTTATAAGCATTGAGGATGGGAACGGTCTGGATAGTACTTCCGGTAATATATATATTAGGGGAAGAGGGCACTCTACATGGTACATGCATCCGAAGAAACCCTATCAGCTGAAATTTGAAAACAAGACCGAAGTCGTGGGGATGCCGGAAGATAAAAAATGGATTTTTCTGGCAGAATATTCTGATAAAACACTCATCAGGAATAGATTGGCTTTTGAAATGGGATATATCAGCAATCTGGAATGGACACCTGAATGTAAATATGGTGAAGTGTATATTAATGATGATTATCGTGGGACATATAATATCACACAAAAAGTTGAAGAGAGTGATAACAGAGTAAATATCGGGTCGGACGGTTTCCTTTGTGAAATTGATAACTCAGATCATATTGAAGAAGGAGATATTGTTTTTTATTCTACCCGCTTTACTATTCAGGTTAAAGAGCCGGAAATAACAGTCGAAAGTCCGGAATATGAATACATCAAAAACCATATCATTTCGTTTGAAGATGTTTTATATTCAGATAACTTCATGGATCCGGTGAACGGTTACAGCAAATACATTGATGTGGCAAGTTTTGTTGATTGGTATTTGATTAACGAAATTGCTAAAAATGTCGATTCCAAAGATTATTCAAGTATGTATTTTAGTCTTGTGCCAAGTGAAAAGATAAAGATGGGACCATTATGGGATTTTGATCTGGGATTTGGGAATGTTGATTATGCGGATAGTCAGTATCCTGAAGGATTCTGGGTAATGGATCATCAATGGTTTAGTCGGTTGTTTGAGGATCCTGCTTTTGTTGAGAAGGTGAAGACCCGGTTCCTTTTCTTTAGAAATAATCAGGATTATTTTACGCAAATAATTGATGATCAGGCCGATTATCTTAGGTGGGCACAGCAGGAAAATGATAATCGCTGGGATTTATTCGGAAATTATGTGTGGCCAAATCCTGTGGTTTATAACACGCACATCCAGGAAGTAAATTATCTTAAATATTGGTTTAACGAAAGGATGAAATGGCTCGAAAATGCCTATATGTGGATGTAGGTGGCTGGAATATATCATTATTTCCACAGCTTAATAAAGCTATTGGAAATTACTTATTACATGTTGGATATTGGATATTCGGGGAATCATCAATACCCAACACTCAATATCCCCAAACCGCAGCAAATAACCGCTATTGAATATTACTTATTGAGTGTTGGATATTGGATATTATCGCCGCTACTGCTTCTTATACTTGGTAGTAAAAGTTCCGTTTACTGATTCCTCCACAAGAATGAGGTCTGTTTCAGTAATTTCATCAAACTGAATTTTACTCACTTGCTGATTGTCGATAAATGTTGCGGTCAGGATAAGGCTGTCGTTATCCATTGCCCAATCGGCAGTTTTAGCGCCAAAAGGAGAAATCAGATCCATCTGGCCGTTTTCATTGACGACAAAATATACCTGCTTCTGCATTTGAAGCGCTTGTCCAAGTTTCATCAAATCAACTTTTGAAGTATCGACACCGTCCATAATAATAGTATCTACTTTCCATGTACCAATGATTAATTCATCGGGCTGCGGACGCATACAGGAAATAGCTATGGTCATCATTGCTGCAACGATGACAAATAATGCAGTTAAGTTCTTTTTCATGGTTTTTTGTTTTGAGTGGTAAAAGTAATAAGAATTTGTCACTACCTGATATCCTCCTAATAAAAATAAAAAACCTGCACTACAATATGTGGTGCAGGTTTGGTTCTGTCCGAACTATACCTTAATGCTGAATCACAATCTTAGTAAGATGACTGTCGTTGGTGGTTTTGATATTCAGGAAGTAAACACCATCCACAAGATGTGTAAGGTCAATTTTCCTGCTGAATTCACCACGGATGCTGCCAAGCTCAATAACTTTTACAAGGGCGTTTCTGTTGTCACGCACTTCTACCGTATAGTTATCGCGTTTCAATGCATTAAATGAAACCATCACTTCTCCGTTAGTAGGGTTAGGATAAATGGCGAGTTCAATCGCTTCTGCCAGGTCTTCTATTCCGCTACAATCTTCGATGGTAATTGTTATCTCATCTTCAGAAACACAAGCAAAAGAGTTGGTAACTTCAACAGTGATTGTTTTCATGCCTTCGTATCCAACGCCTGTTGAATCCACTTCAATAGTCTGTGTGGTTTCACCTGTCGACCAGTTGTAAGTATCACCATCATTTCCGGCATCAAGGGTCATGATATGGTTATGACACATTGTAAAGTCATCCCCGAGGTTAACGGCAGGAACCGGATTCACAGTAATTTCCGCTTCACCTTCACCGCTATTGGTACAACCGTTGGCATCAGTAACGCTTTGGATTGAATATACTGCGGTTTCTTCGGGAGTCCAGTATTCCGACCATGGTGATTCCTCGATTTCGATGGTCATCTCGTTGTCAGTAATGATGGTCCATGGTGCTGCTCCGGTTAATTCAATGTTGAGCATAAGGCTGTCGCCGTAGCACACTTCACCGCCACCGGAAAGCATCGCTGTAGGAGCTGCTAACACAGTAAGCATCTGCTCGAGCATCACATCCTCACAGCCTGCATTGGCCATGAATGAAACTGAAAGCATCGCCTCTCCGTTCTGGATATCCATCTCACCGGGAGTATAAACTGGCATCAACAGATATGCATCATCGAAGGTACCATCACCGGATGTGCTCCACATCACCTCTGCGTAATTTTCTGCTTCAACACCTTCAACCTGGTATGTGTCATTGGAACATACAGCACCTGTTTCGGGAACTGCTGCCACAGGAGGAGTGCTGAGCATAAGTACTACATCATCACTCGCTGTTGTTGTTGGCCCGGTTACAGTCATGGTAAGCGTTACCATCCCTGCAGTGAGGTCATCTTCCGAAGGAGTGTAGGTGGGATTCACAACAGTTACGTCATCAAAAGTACCTGTTCCGGTAGTCTCCCAGAGAATTTCATCATAATAAGTAGCATTGGCTTCATCAATAAGCACCGGCGACATTTCACAAGATGCAATATCCTGTCCTGCATAAGCTGTAGTGGTGAGTGCCGGAGGAAGAATGATGTAGTCAATCCAACCACAATCTTCACCATTGGTCACATATCCGTCTTTGTAGTATTCCCACTTAAAAGTGTGCTCACCCTCGGTAACAGGGAATTCAGCGTATGTCCAGTCAACCTCTCCGGCCCACTGATCTACAATATTATTATCGATATAAAACCTCAGGTAATCGTAAGAGGCCTCGCTGCTTACTTTATAGTAGAAGGAGATTTTATCATCACGTGCCACATTATAATCCAGCATAATTGTTGCTGTCTGACTATCGGCGATGTCATCGGATTTTGCGGAGTACATGCCTTCATAAACCACATCCTCTACCAGCGACCATCCGGCATTTCCCGACATCTGCCAGTCGAAATTGGCCATGTCGCCTGATTCCCAGTCTTCGAGAATAAGACCAACTACATGGATATACGATCTTTCAGCTTCATATGTGCCGCCTTCAAGGTGAAGGATAAATTCTGCGGCAGTACCAATTGGCGTACTTTCATCTGCAGTAACAGAGAATGATATTGATACGGGCTCATTTACTGTCAGCATTCCAACTTCTACCTCATCAGTATTAAGGGTGATAAAGCTGGTTGGAGAGATCAGTGTAGCCATAACACCATCAAGGTCGTAGGCACCGGGGTTTGAAACCTCAAACTGTACGTCAACAGTTTCACCTGCATCAATACGTCCGTTTCCGTTTCCGGCAGCATCATTCACAGTCATATTTCCGGCAGCAAGTGCGGGAGCGAATACATCGAGAGAGAAACCAGATACTATGGTAGTATCGTTTTCATCCACAGCTGTGAGAATAAAGCTGATTTTCTCACCATTAGGTGCATTTTCTGCCACAGAAACAGCAAAGGCATCTTCAACAGTTTTCGAATCTTCGGGATTAAAATCACCAAAATTCTCT
Source organism: Marinilabiliales bacterium (assembly GCA_002869405.1). Lineage (GTDB taxonomy): Bacteria > Bacteroidota > Bacteroidia > Bacteroidales > BM520 > BM520. The sequence continues at coordinate 19,691 of PKSY01000321.1, read as the reverse complement.
TCTGCATCAGTAATGGTAATATATTCATTATCAGAAGTGAGGGTTACATTTACATTATACCCCGGAGTATCACCAATATTGACCATTGCAACATTAAGTGTAGCCTCTTCATTGAAGTCGAGCTGACCATTGTTGTTGGTATTGACATCATTAACTTCAACATTCTCAAATATAATCCATGGCTGATCCGGTGGAGGGCCGAGTTCGAAAGGAGAGATAAAGGTCATCATGTATCCGAGTCTGTTATCGGGCCATACCGGGTAAACCATTCTGTCGCGGGCAGCGATACCAAGGTAGTCGCCCATGTAGCCGCCAGCGAGGCCGGGAATAGGAGATGGCGTAAAAGCCACATCACTGACAAGGAAATCTTCCCACGTCTGTCCGCCATCAATGGATGTGGCGCAGAAAGTCTCCACCTGAGTAGAGCTAACGTTTCTGTCATCGTAGAAAATAATGGCAAGGTTTCCTGAAACAGGGTCAGAGGTAATCCAGGGGAAATAGTGTTCTTTTCCAAGTCCCGGTTCATCAGTATTCACGCGGATTGGCTCGGCAAAGGTCTCACCATTATCAGTGGAAACTGCCACATAGATATCCATATCGGGGCCGTTATTAACGCCGGGAACACCAATGTTCGACCAGGTAATATATATGTTACCGCTGTTAGGACCGTTGGAGATATCCACTGCCATAGTAGGGAATGAGTTCACGCGCATATTTTTGGATGTCTCTGTAGTTCTGATACCGCGGATATTGGTGATAATGCGTCGTGGAGTATCCCATGTTTCTCCGCCGTCAAACGAGCGGGCCATACCTATTGCTGACTCATCACTGGGCCAGCTGTCGTAGATTGCCCATACAGCATATACTTCACCATTGGGGCCGGTTTGGATATTCACACCCTGATTATGGCTGCCTGCATTAATTGCTGCAGAGATGTTGATTGGTGAATCCCATGATTCTCCATCCGTTGTTGAGCGCGAAATTTCTATATCAGTATCATTTGATCCTCCAAAGTCAGTCCAGGCATTGTAGAGGTTTCCTTCATAGGGACTGACAGGACTGTTGTCGATCCACATATGGTTTTTATCCAGCAGAGAGCTGAATCCACCGGCAGAGTTAGCCACGAGAACAGGCGTCCATGTTGCACCGTCATCATCACTGTATGAGACACCTTGCCCACCATTGGAGTGGATATATCCTACAAACATTCTTCCGTCGAGGTTAATTGCTGTAGTCGGGTCGCCGCTGTTTGCACCACCTGCACCTTCCACAGATCCGCCCCAGCTGAGGCCTGCATCCAATGAGTAGAAATAATTAGCTCCGTAAAGGCTGCCTACAGGATTCTGTGTGGAGTTGTTGGATTGCAGAATATGATTTCTGTCGTTTGGATTAATAAATACGGAGTTTTCGGTTTGCGTGCTGTTAACATTAGTCACAGGAACGTCGGGAGAGTCCTCGGTAACAGCTTTAGCACCCATGATCATTGAACTGCGTTTGAGTACCGGAGCAACAGGGGCTTCGGGCGCAACGGGAACAAGACCTTCGTAAGCCATCCTGCGCCAATAGCTCATATTATCAAAACGGTCATCAACCTTGTACTTTGCCGGCACCTCAGTGTCAGGACGATACATGGTTTTCTTTTTCTTGTTTTGTGCCTGCAGCGCGGGAGCGGCGAAAGCCATTACCATCACCAGCAGAAACACCATACGAAATAATTTCATAAACGTAGTTTTGTTAGATAAATCTGTGATTTGCAACATTCTAAAAAAATACCAAAGTGTTCAATAATAAAGTACGGAACACAAGTTTTTGTTCATCTGAAACTTCAAATGAATCGTAAAAATAGAAAAAAGGAATTAATTAATTCAGAATGTGAATCAATGGTTAAAATATCAAATTGATAAATGCCGCTGACAATCTACCAAATACATGTATGAGTAGACCTTTTATCGATTTGACTTTTTGAGCTCTTTGTATATCAACCTTTTCATTTTACCATGCAAATAGTGCTTCTAATGTTTGTCTCACACGTGATACAGCTTTTGAATACAAGTCATCGGCTGCTTTAAATCGTTGTTTTATTAAATCAGAAGTTCCTCTTGCATACTTTACAGAAGTTAACATTTCAGAACCAAACTGATCATTCATCATTTGATTATGTTCATGATTGCGGTAAATCTTATCTCAGAAAAACATCCGATCTTCAAATTCTGACCATGCCTGCTTATAAACGCTAATATCATTAGCAGATGCAGGGGGTAAATAGGATTTGCTCCGGATGAGGTAATTTTCAAATTCTTCTAAATCCTAAGAGATGTAATTTAAAACCATAGTAATACATGTTTTTGGTTGAACAAAACCCTTTATTCACATTAGTTTGTTATGATGTTGGATATTTTATGATAATTGTTAACTTTGCTAATGAATTCTAAAGCCAGAAACAAACATTTATATCCGATGAAAAAGCTATTCCCGATTATAATACTGCTGTGTAGTTTATCAATACAATCCCAAACCGATGAATGGAGGTACTATTCAAAAGATGCACCAATATATGCCATTACCGGCGAGGCAAATCTGATATGGGCAGGAACCTATGCAGGTGCTTTAAGTTATAATAAAACAAACGGAGAAATAATCCAATATAATGGGTTGAACTCTCCCGTGGAAGGATGGATTAGCTCTATCGCTATTGATGGAAATGGAAATAAGTGGATGGGATCATACAATAAAGGACACTTGTATAAATATGATGATTCTGAATGGGCTGTTTTTAACACAACAAATTCACCGCTCCCCGGATCCCCCATCCTAAAACTAGATATTGATTTAAACGATAATATTTGGATTTGCACCTTTAATGCGCTGTTTAAATTTGATGGTTATGAATGGGAGGTGATAGATTCATCAAATTCAGGTCTTCCGGAAGGAAACATTGAAGATATCAAATGTGACGGAAACAATATCTGGATATTGCAGGATCGCAAACTGATACTATTTGATGGCGGGAGCTGGGTAACATATGATGAATCCAATTCCAATATTTCAGGCAAGTGGAATTACAGTATGGAAATTGATCTTGAAGGAAATATATGGATTGTACACTCCGGAGGTATTGAAAAATTCGATGGGGATACATTTACACTTTACGATGATTCAAATACAAATATCCCCAATAACCTTATTGGAACCCTGGCAGTAGATTCAGAAAATACGATTTGGGCTACTTGTGGTAATTACAATTTCTTTCCAGAGGTTCTTGGCGGTTTAATGAGCTTTGATGGTAGTGAATGGAATATTTATGACACAACCAATTCGGCAATGATGGATATTTCAACAAGCATCATTTATATTGATAGTGAAGATGCGGTCTATTTTGGATGTTCAAAAAAATGTTTTGTTGGTACAAAGAACGGTAATGACTGGAGCTCCTTTGATCCTTCTACAGCAGGAAATGATAATGGTCATGTACGTCAGATAGTACATGACTCTGAAGGAAATGCTTTCATCGGAACATATGCTCCTGCGAATATTGATTTTGGATTATATCGGTTTGATATGTACAACTGGGAGGGAATACCTAATTATACAGAAACTACTTACTGCATGACTATGGATGGTGCGGACAATCTGTATGTTAAAAACCGACAGGGTGTAAAGAAGTATAATGGAACAGAATGGTCAGACCTGCCTGATTGTCCGGAATTATATGAGTATGGAGAAGTTGAATTCACGCTATATTCAATGAATACGGATATTGAGGGAGAATTATGGATGGATTATATGTATATGCTTGAAACCATTTGGCATCCTTCTGGATATTATACTTACATCTTGCATGAAGGCCTGGCACATTTTAATGGATCTTCATGGGATACATTCACACCGGAGAATTCAGTGCTTCCTGATACTGAAATAAATGAAATCCATACGGATCAGGAGGGTAATGTATGGATTGGTACGAGTGATGGCCTTTTGAAATATGATGGTTATACCCTGGAGATTTTCAATGAATCAAACTCGAATCTGCCTAATACCTGTGTGTCGTCCTTTGATATTGACTCTGAAGGAAATATCTGGCTTCCGGATGGGAATTTTGGATTTTATCAGTTCGATGGAGCCAATACTATTCACCATGTTAATCCCGAATTGGGCCAGTTTAGTTCAGGTGATAATGAAGTGGTTATGGATGTTGATGGAAGTGTATGGCTTAGAACACTATTCAGAATCACCAATTTTGACGGGAACAACTGGACCAGCTTTCACTCTGATGACTCTCCATTGATTTATGCTAATCTTACATCACTTTCTGTGGATGGTTTTGGTAACAAATGGATTGGAACAAAATATGGTTTCTTTATATATAAGAAGGATGGAATAATCACCTCCTTGGATGATTATGAGAAAGAATCGACAGCAGTTGTTTCCGTCTTTCCAAATCCATTTATCGGTTCATTTGAAATTGACCCGGGAATACACCCTTCCAATGTGGATGTTTTTGACCTGAACGGACGATTGATCTATTCCTCACCTTCTGTTATGGAAGGAAATATCAGAATACCGGGAAACTATTTAAGTTCTGGTGTTTATGTTTTTAAAGTGGTTTCCTGTAATCATGTTGTTGGAAGTGGCAAAATCATTGCAGAGTAGTGTATTAATCATATGCATCGAATCAGAATAAGACGAAATGCTTGTACATTTTATGAGTCCGAGTGACGATTACAATGATGTTATCGTTGGTTTTAATGCCAATGGCGATTTTTCTCTTTTTTCGGACAGACATGGCGTAAATATACGCCCGGGACACCCAAAACACCCAACATTTTTTACCTTAAACTTCTAATAATCTTTGATTTAAGCTTTTTTGCCCTAAAAACATGCGGAACTCAGGAAAAAGGAATTAATTAATGCAGAATTATCTCAAACAACCGTTATTCAGCACTTTCCGGTGGAGTGATTTTCAGGGTATAAAGAATGGCTTCCAGCTGTAGCAATTCATCGCGTTTATCCTGTCCGGGAGCATACAAAAATGCATCAAGATGGATAATCCGGTTATTTTGCTCATCCACAATGGCGTAATGAAGGAAAGGTCCGCCCATGAAATCCTTACGAGTTTCCCAAAGTCCTCTCAGTTCAGTGGCATATATACCGTTAAAAATTGTGGGATATGAAGCTACAGGGAATTTATCTGTCACAACCTGCATATAGCTTTCAGGCAGGTCGCCAGGGATATGTTCAAAAGTAAGGATATCACGTAACTGAATAACAGCTCTGGGGTCGAGCTGTGAAGTGTCGCGGTATTGCTCAGTGTAAACCATGATTCCATAGTCTACCTTTGGAGTTTGTCGCCAGAGCCATACAAAATCATTGGCATCCTTGGCAACTCTGAAACCATTAGGCATCGTAAGTGTAAGCCCGAACTTTTCATTCAGAAAATGAGACATTTTGCCATCCCGCTGCTGATTAAAGAATCTGTTTATGCGGATTCTTTCAGCTTCAACATAGCTTGAATATATCGTAGCCTTATAATCATCAAACAGCTTTTTGAATTCCGCTTCGTTGCGGACTGTGAATCTGAAAATTCGCTGAGGTTGAGAGTGTTTATTTACAATTTTTTGCACCTTCGGGTCATTCGATGGGTCTATCACCACCTGAAGTACATTTCTGTGATTCTGAAACATGGTGTTTTTGTCGAAAGTAGCCTGTGTAATATGCGGTGTTGTATAAAGCGGTTCGTTCTGATTGATGGTGGAATCGGACTGATTAAAGTAGTTTCTGATCTCATCACCGATGGAGCTTTCCCAAACTTTGTCGCCACAAACCACAAGCATCTCATAGGTCGCGCCGGAAGACCCCGGTTTTTCCATTAATTTCTCTGCGGCATTGTTGCCTGCATTCCCGCAGGAAGTAAATATTACAGCAATGGTAACAACAATTAAAGGCAAAAGGATCTTTTTCATGGCAAGGTGTTTTATTAGCTCTTTTTAGCGATTTTCAGTTTCTGTCCGGGCTTCAGCCTGTGTGCTTTGGAGATATTATTCCATGCACGAATCTGGCTGACGGTAACATCATACTTTTGTGCGATTTCCCAAAGTGTATCACCTGATTCTACAGTATGATAAACGAATTCTCCGGTATAATTATTATCTGATGCCGCTGTATCGGTTCCGGGAGCTTTAACCACAAGCTTTTGGCCGGGGTGAATAGTATTGTTTCGAAGTCCGTTCCACGATTTTAGCTGAGAGATGGTGACACCATTTGCAGCGGCAATTTTTCCCAGGTTATCGCCTCTTTTTACAGTATACGATCCATTGCTGGCTTTTGCAGATGATGTTGATGGTGCATTTGCATAATATGCACCGCGTGGATATACCACAAGCCTCTGTCCCGGTCTGATTAGTGTACTTCTGAGATTATTCCATCGTTTAATATTGGAAACACTGGTGTTGTATTTTCTTGCAATCAGCCCCAGATTTTCGCCGCTGCGCACCACATGAATTGTCCGTTCCTGAGCCTTTTTGATTTGTGCCAGCATCTGTTCACGTTCAAGCCCTTTTTTTGTTTTGTATTCGTAGATTGCAGTTTCATTATTAAGAAAATCATCCATATAGGCCAAAGGAAGCCGTAGCACATACTTTTTTCCGTTAACTGCGGGAATGATGTTTAACTTGTAGGCCGGGTTAAGAAACTTTATCTCCTCAACGGGAATACCCAGAACTTCGTAAATCTGATCGAATGCTAGCACATCTTTCACCATCACAGTATCAACCTGGGAGTAGTGGAAGAAGGTTTCTTCAGGATAAATTTCATAATCAGCAGCGTGATTCATTACATAATTTACCGCGATAAATGCAGGCACATATCCTCTTGTTTCTCTTGGAAGGAATGGTTGCACAACCCAGTAGTTTCTGACTCCACCTGCTTTACGTATGGCGCGGTTTACGTTTCCGGCACCGCTGTTATATGCTGCAAGAGCCAACGACCAGCTGCCATACATGTCATAGAGATCGGTAAGGTGCTCGCAGGCTGCAATTGTGGCTTTGTAAGGGTCGTAACGATCGTCAACATAGGAAGTTACTTTCAGGCCGTAAACTTTTCCCGTGCCATACATGAACTGCCACAGACCTTTTGCTCCGGCCCATGATCCGGCAGTAGGATTCAGCGCACTCTCAACTACAGCAAGATATTTTAGTTCCAAAGGCATATTGTAGCGGTCAAGAACTTCTTCAAAAAGCGGGAAGTAAAGGTCAGCAAGACCCATCAACCGCGAGGTGAGCATAGGTTTTTTCTCCACATAAACGCGGATATATCTTTCAACATCACGATTATAAACCAGGTCAATTGGTGTTTCAGCATTCAGGGCTTCAATTCTGGCTGCCACCACACTATCGGGAAATGAAACCGGAGTCACAGGATATAATCGCTCTGCCACCACACTGTCTTCAGTATAATCCAAAGGATATCGGCTCAGGATAGTGCTGTATGCCAGGCTGTCGAGCATAGCCATTACTCTGCTGTCGCGCAACAATACCATATCATCGGTTACTGTATCCGGTTCTGACTCCAGTGAAAGTCCCTGAAAAAGAGATTCATATGCAGGAGAAATATAGGTTCTTATCTCCGGCGCCGGTTCAACAAAGGTTTCAACAGGTTCCGGTACCGCCTCAGGGGCCATAAATGATCCAAAAAAAAGAGAAAAAATAAATGTTATCGATTTAATCATAATACTATTCTGTCACAAAATCCATCACTTCATTATCTAACGAACAAAATTACAATAATGTATCATACCAACACATAAAGATTTTAATATCCTGAAAAAGAATGCGGAACTTTCATCACCTCAGGCCCGTACAGACCATTTTGCACATTGTATGTTCAATCTTTTTAATTACTTTTGCACCTCAATTTGGATTTGGTATATAAAGTAATATTTAAAGATGCGTAAATACCCTGATTATAAACAACTTAACCTGTCTCAAACAGGCCTGGATATTCAGAAATTCTGGGAAGAAAACAATACGTTCCATAAGTCATTGGCAAAAACTTCAGGTAAAGAGCCGTTTATCTTTTTTGAAGGCCCGCCCTCCGCAAACGGTATGCCCGGAATTCACCACATGATGGCACGAACGATAAAGGATATTTTCTGTCGTTACAAAACCCTGAAGGGATATTACGTAAAACGTAAGGCAGGTTGGGACACGCATGGTCTTCCCGTGGAGATGGGCGTGGAGAAAAAACTCGGTATTACCAAAGAAGATATTGGCAAAAGCATCAGCGTGGCTGAATATAATGCCGAATGCCGTACTGAAGTGATGCGGTACAAGGATGAGTGGGATAAACTTACAACCCAAATGGGTTATTGGGTAGACCTCGATGACCCTTACATCACTTTCGAAAACAAGTATATTGAAACTTTGTGGTATCTTCTCAAAGAACTCTACAAAAAAGACCTTCTCTATAAAGGATATACCATTCAGCCTTATTCTCCTGCTGCCGGTACCGGTCTTTCTACTCACGAACTCAACCAGCCCGGTTGTTACCGCGATGTGAAAGATACTACTGTTACTGCTCAGTTTGAAGTTATAAGAGATGAAAATTCAGAATTCCTCTTTAAGGATGCTCACGGAACGGTTGCTCTTCTGGCATGGACTACCACTCCCTGGACCTTGCCGTCAAATACCGCACTGGCAGTAGGTGATAAAATCAGCTATGTGGTTGTTAAAACTTTTAACCAGTACACCGGAAAACCTATTACTGTAGTGCTGGCAAAAGATCTTATGAGTGCGCATTTTAATCCTAAAAATGCTGATTTGCCACTTGAGGATTACAATGAGGGAGACAAAAAAGTTCCTTTTGAGGTTGTGAAAGAATTGACCGGTAAAGATCTTATTGGTATTCGTTACGAACAGCTGATGCCATTTATTAAACCTGATGGTGATGCCTTCCGCGTTATCAGTGGAGATTATGTTACAACTGAGGATGGTACAGGAATCGTTCATATTGCACCGACTTTTGGTGCTGATGATAAACGTGTTGCCCTGGTTGCCGGAATTGCACCCCTTATCCTTATTGATAAAGCCGGCAGCCTGCGCCCGATGGTTGACCTTCGCGGCCGCTTTTACCCAATAGAAGACCTCGATGAAAAATTTGTGGAGGAATTTGTCAATACTGAAATCTATGGTAAATATGCCGGACGATTTGTGAAAAATGATTACGATCCGGAGCTCTCCGATTCAGATACATCTCTCGATATCGATCTGGCGGTGATGCTCAAGTATGAAAATAAGGCTTTCAAAGTTGAAAAGCATGTCCATAATTATCCCCATTGCTGGAGAACTGACAAGCCGATTCTCTATTATCCGCTTGACTCATGGTTCATCCGTTCTACAGCTGTAAAGGATAAGATGATCGCCTTCAACAAAACTATCAACTGGAAGCCTGAAGCTACCGGTACAGGACGTTTTGGAAACTGGCTGGAGAATCTGCAGGACTGGAACCTCAGCCGTTCAAGGTTCTGGGGTACTCCGCTGCCAATCTGGAGAACCGAAGACGGAAAAGAGGAGATTTGTATCGGTTCAGTGGAAGAGCTTTATAATGTAATTGAAAAAGCTGTGGCTGCCGGTGTGATGGCAAATAATCCTTTCGGAGATTTTAAACCCGGCGACTTCAGCGCTGAGAATTATGATAAGGTGGATCTGCATCGTCCATATGTTGATGATATTATTCTGATTTCAGAAACAGGAAATCCTATGCACCGCGAAAGCGACCTTATCGATGTTTGGTTCGACTCCGGAGCAATGCCCTATGCTCAGTATCACTATCCTTTTGAGAACAAGGAAAACCTGGATGAATATTTTCCGGCTGATTTTATTGCCGAAGGTGTTGATCAGACCCGCGGGTGGTTTTATACACTTCATGCAATAGCCACTATGGCCTTTGACTCGCTGGCATATAAAACATGTGTCAGTAACGGACTGGTGCTTGACAAAAAGGGAAATAAAATGTCGAAGCGATTGGGTAATGCCGTGGATCCGTTTGAAACTATTGCCAAATATGGCCCTGATGCCACACGCTGGTACATGATTACCAATGCACAGCCGTGGGATAACCTGAAGTTTGATCTCGATGGCATCGCAGAAGTGCAGCGTAAATTCTTCGGAACACTATATAATACTTACTCCTTCTTTGCGCTTTATGCCAACATCGACGGATTCGAATATAAAGAAGCAGAGATTTCCATAGAAGAACGCCCGGAAATTGACCGTTGGATTCTCTCCGAGCTTAATTCACTCGTGAAATTTACCGATGAAGCTTACCGGGATTATGAGCCCACCAGAGCCGGTCGTGCAATCAGTACTTTTGTCAGCGACCACCTGTCGAACTGGTTTGTGCGCCTGTCAAGAAGAAGATTCTGGAAAGGGGACTATACTACAGATAAAATTTCTGCATACCAGACACTCTATACATGCATGGAGACCGTGGCAAGAATTATGTCACCGATAGCGCCTTTCTTCGCTGAAAGACTCTTCCTCGACCTTAACGGTGTTACAGGTAAAGAGAATGTGGAGTCTGTTCACCTGGCAGACTTCCCGGTTGCGGATGAATCTCTCATCGATAAAAAGCTTGAAGAGCGCATGCAGCTGGCTCAGCAAATCAGCTCCATGGTGTTGTCGCTAAGAAAGAAAACCAACCTCCGTGTACGTCAGCCCCTGGCGAAAATTATGATTCCTGTGCTTGGAGAAGACTTTGAGACTCAGGTTGAAAAGGTTAAGGACCTTATTCTTTCAGAAGTAAATATCAAAGAGATTGAGTTTCTTACGGAATCAGGAGTGCTGGTAAAAAAGATTAAACCAAACTTCAAGGCCCTGGGACCAAAGTATGGCAAAATGATGAAGCAGATCAGTGGAGTTGTTGCATCGTTTACACAGGATGATATCAACTCTTTGGAAGCTGAAGGTTCCAGGGAAATAGATGTGAACGGCGAAAAAATTATGCTGCTGACGACAGATGTGGAGATTACAACGGAAGATATTCCGGGCTGGGTTGTGGCAAATGACGGTAAACTCACTGTGGCTCTTGATATAACTCTTACCGAAGAGCTCAGAAATGAAGGTCATGCCCGAGAGCTTGTCAATAAGATCCAGAATATCCGTAAAGAAAAGGATTTTGATGTAACAGATAAAATTTCTGTTATCCTGGAGAAAAGGGATGGTTTGGAAGCAATCGTGGAAACAAATTTTGATTATATTTGTTCTGAGACCCTGACTTCGGCATTGAATTTCGCGGAGAAACTTGAACAAGATCAGTCTCAGGAGATTGACCTTACTGAAGGTTTGATTACCCGTATTGCAGTGGAGAAAAAATAAAACCAACGAAAAACACGTTTTCGATAAAACTATATGATTATGGCAAAAGAAGCATCAACCCCCAAAAATCGCTACAGCGATGAGGAACTGGAAGAATTTCGCCAGATAATTCTCGAAAAACTTGAGAAGGCTCAGCATGACCTCAAGTTGCTTCAGGAAGCTTATACGCAGAGTGATGTTCACGGAACAAGTGATACTTCACCAACGTTTAAAGTTCTGGAAGAAGGAAATGCAGTACTCAGCAAAGAGGAAAACAGCCGTCTGGCAGCTCGTCAGCAAAAGTTTATTACAAACCTCGAAAATGCACTTATACGTATTCAGAATAAAACCTATGGTGTATGTCGTGAAACAGGTAAACTTATTCCTAAAGAGCGCCTCAAAAGTGTTCCTCATGCAACACTGAGTATTGAAGCTAAAATGGAACAGAATAAGATCGAGAAACGCACAAACAGATAATAGCTTAAATGCTTAAATTCTTAAAAAAACCGTTCTGGATCGTTTCCCTGATAATTGTTATTGATCAAGTATCTAAAGTATTGGTCAAAACAACTATGTACGTGGGCCAGGAGTATAAATTCCTTGGCGAATGGGCTCGTATTCATTTTATCGAAAACAATGGTATGGCCTTCGGAATGGAGTTTGCCGGCGAGACAGGAAAAATCATCCTGACACTCTTCAGGCTTGTTGCAGTCGTTGGTCTTGCTTTTTATATGCGCCATATCACCAGAACACGCCCCAACACACTTCTGATAGTGCTGCTGTCCATGATTACGGCAGGTGCTCTGGGAAATATAATTGACAGCGTGTTTTACGGTGTATTGTTTAGTGAAAGTACTCCTTATGATATTGCCGTTTTTCTTCCTGAAGCAGGAGGTTATGCCTCAATATTGCACGGAAAAGTGGTGGACATGTTCTATTTCCCCATGATTAAAGGCTTCTGGCCTGAGTGGATGCCCCGGGTGGGCGGGCAGTATTTTGAATTCTTCAGGCCTATTTTTAATGTGGCAGACAGTGCCATTACCGTTGGTGTTTTTGGGTTGATAATATTTCAAAAACGATTCTTTAAAGAATAATAAATCATATTTATAATCTGCTGCCTGTGATCTCGCAGGCAGCTTTCATATTATCCGGCAGGGTTTTCAATTAATCTGTATCTTTACCATTCCAAAGCCGGAACTCCATGAGCAGCAAGAATCTTATCCGTGCCAACAGTAAAACAATACCCGTATTACCGGGAATAATGCTGGTTGCATGTGCTGTGGCCATGCTTATTATCCCTCACGATAAGCTGCTTGGACGGACTGATGTTGATCTCTATTATCTTATTCCAATAATCCTTGGCTTTTCGGGAATTGGCTGGTTTCTTACGAGAAACTTTTACAAAAATATTTTTTCTCTCTCCAACAGAAAAGAGATTCTGAAGCATCAGAAACGACTCGAGCGTACTCAGCATCTTGCTCATATTGCATTCTTTGAATACTCCTGGCAAAAAAACCGTTTTGATGTATCACGGGAATTAAATAATATCCTGGAGGTTGAAGAAGAGTATGAGAGTTTAATACATCTGATGATGGATAAGATTTTCCCCGACGATCTCGTGCGTATTCGAAGTCATGCTTTTTTACCACATGAGAATGATCCTGTTCGCCGTGGTGAACTGGAATTCCGCATCATCGGTCGTAATGGCAGGATAAAATACCTTTTTGCGCAATACGAACATCATTATAATCTTATCGGCCACCGTATTATCAGTAACGGTTGGGTGCAGGATATCACCGCACACAGAGTTAATGAGATGGCGCTGGCAGAGAGCGAAGAGAAATACAGAAATATGTTTGCCCTCGAATCTGATGCGTTGTTTTTATGTGATAATGATACCGGCGATATACTTGAAACCAATGCGGCAGCATCGAAACTCTTTGGATATTATCCCCCTGAATTTAAGGCAATAAAGATATATAATATGATGGAGAATGCTGAAAAGCTCAAAGAGAATCTCCGTCGTCATCATGAGCAACTGGTAAATGTCTCTTTAAGGAAAAAAACAGGTGAAACATTTACAGCTATGGTTTCCCTGGCATATTTCATCTGGAAAGGAAGAAATGTACATCTGGCAGCAATCAGGGATATCACAAAAATCTTAAGCAATGAAAAGGAACTTGAATTGACGAAGTTTTCTCTGGATCATGCAGCGCTCATGGTATATGTATTAAAAAAGGACGGTACATTTCATTATATCAATGAGGCACTTTATAAAACACTCAGATATTCACGCGAAGAACTTCTGGGAATGAAAATCTTTGATATTGAAACCGACCTTACTCCTGAAGAATATCTTGAAAGATGGAATGAGCTCAAGAAAGCCCGACAGATGCATGTGAAGAAATCGCATACATCGAAAGACGGAACCGTAATTCCCTGTGAGGTAATTACCAACTATCTGATCGTATCAGGAACAGAGTATAAAGTGGCTTTTGTGCAGGATATTCGTACCAGAATTGAGCTTGAGGAACAGATAAAACACAGTGAAAAGATGAATGCTGTTGGTCAGCTTGCCGGTGGTATAGCTCATGATTTCAATAATCAGCTCATGGGTATCTCGGGATATGCGTATTTGCTGAGGGATAAAATCAGAGATAATAAATTGCTGAACTATGTGGAGAATATTATAAAGGCTACAGAGCATTCCGCGGATCTCACAAAAAAATTACTTGCATTCTCCAGGAAAGGAAAATATATCTCTGTTGTGATAAATGCACATGAGATAATTGATGAGTGTGTGATGCTCCTGAAGCCCGGGCTTGGAAAGCAGGTTGAGATTGTGGTTGATGATAATGCTGAAAACCCTATGGTTGAAGGAGATACGTCATCCATACAGAATGCAATCCTGAACATTGCCATAAATGCAAAGGATGCAATGTTCGGCCATGGGAAGATGACTATTGCCACCAGAAATTTTGTTGTAGATGAAGAACACCGGATTAATAAGTTATCGGAAGGGGAATATCTGGCAATTAGCATTTCAGATACGGGAACGGGAATAAGTCCTGAAATACGTGAAAAGATTTTTGAACCTTTTTTCAGCACCAAGGATTCAGGGCAGGGAACCGGACTGGGACTCTCGGCAACCATTGGAACAATACAGGCTCACAACGGAACCGTAGTGGTTGAAAGTTCTCCCGGAGAGGGAAGCACTTTTACAATCTTTCTTCCGTCGTGTCATCAGGAAAAGGCAGCGAATTATGTAATTGAGAAAGAAACCGTATACGGTGAGGGCGTTATTATGCTGGTGGATGATGAAGAGGTGGTGAGAGACGTTACCCGGCTGATGATTACAAAGCTGGGATATAATGTTGTTGCCTTTAGTGACGGGAATTCATCTATTGATTACTACAAAAAACACGGAAAAAATGTTGCCGCTGTAATCCTTGATCTTGTTATGCCCGGGATGAGCGGCTATGATGTATTTAAAGAGCTGCAGAAAATCAATGATAAGGTTCAGGTTTTGCTGTTTTCAGGTTTCAGCACCAATGATGAAGCTCAGCGTGCCCTGGATATGGGCGCCGCAGGATATCTCCAAAAGCCTGCCCGCATTGAGAAATTGTCTAAAGAGCTTATTAAGATCGCCGGAAGATCAAGGTTTTATGAACATGAGACTTCTGAAGAAGATTGGTCGGGGCAATTCCCTCAGGATGAATCTATTAATATATCCAAAGCATTAAAACTTGTTAATGATGACCGAAGCCTCCTGAAACAGATATTCCGGAATTTCCATAAAAAGTATCACACAGTTCCTGATACTCTGTTAAGTCAGGCAAAGAAAAACAGCTTTGCTGATCTCTATCTTAATATGCATAGCCTGAAAACACTTTTTGGGAATATGGGCGCTGAAGAGCTATTCCTGTTTGCCGAAAAACTTGAAAAAATGATTGACGTTTCTGAGCCTGTGGAGATTTATTCCAACAGATATTTTATCGAATTTATTCATCAGTTGAAGAAATTCATTTTGGTACTGGAAAACTGGGATGGACTCAAGGATGAGCAGAAAAACCAGCAAACTGTAGAACCACAAAGAGCAAATAACAAAAACCCGGAACAGGCAATAGCAGAGATTCTTGAAATGATTCAACAGTACAGCCCTGCAAACACCAAAAGAATAAAAGATATTATTGAGGTCACCAGATGGCCTGAAGAAGCGATGAAAGAGATTTCTGAAATTGCCGGACTGCTGGAAGATTATGATTTTGAAGATGCAGGAATTAAAGCAAGAAACATTCAGTCATTAATCCAAAAAACCATATGAATACAAAAGAGTTTACCTTACTGATAGTCGATGACAATACATCGAACATCGACTTGTTGTTTCACTCTTTGAATAGTGAATACAACATTCTTGTGGCAAAGAACGGAACCACAGCGATAAAACTGGCTCAGGAGAAAATCCCCGACCTTGTACTGCTGGATATTGCTATGCCTGGAATTGATGGTTTTGAAGTGCTTGAAAAGCTCAAAGAAAGTGCTGTTACGGCTGGTATACCTGTGATTTTTGTTACCGGAAAAGCTAATTTTGAAGACCGCTCAAAGGGGTATCAAATGGGTGCAGTGGATTATATCACGAAGCCTTTTGAACTTGAGGAGGTCAAAACCCGCGTTATGGCTCAGCTGCAACTTAACTCCTTTTCCCGCGACCGCCTGCTGATGAATGAGGTAATGCGTGATTTGAAAATCCTTTACTGGCGATACGATCATCAAAAAAAAGTGCTCTCCACATGCGGCTCGGTAGAAGGTTGTATCGGTGTGGCTATTGAAGAAAATGATATCTTCTCCGATGCCTACAATTCTCTTATTGTTGCAGGAGACAGGGAAAAAAGAGAGCGATGTATGAAACATCTTATGCAGGCTCCATATAATTACAATATAAAATATACCCTTTCGGGAGATGAGGAAGTAAGCCTGCTCGAAAAAGGGATGATTTCAAAAACCGAACCCCATATCTCTTTTGGTTATATACTGAATACCACAGAGATTTTTTAGCTTTTTACTCGCTGAAGCCAACACTAATTGCATGTCTGATCTGCAATGATTCTGACAGTATGGGATCATAACGTAGTATGCTCTCAATTTTCGTTTTTATTCTTTTGCCGGCTTTTAGCAAAATTGTATTTCTGATCTCAAAGTCTGTCCGGTTCCAAAAATCATTATAGGAACCATATGGGTCAGTTACAGAAAAGAGTCCTTCATTTTTCCAGTGAATGGATTTGTTAAAGTCATGAGATATTTCGTAGCGCAATGAAATTCCATATGCGGAAGAGATATATTCACCTCTTGCCACACCATTCAGTTCTTCACGTTGTAAAAGCGCATATATTCGCTGGTTAATAAATATTCTGGACCTGGCACCACAAAGTCCCATCTCAATTCGGGCATCAATTTTTTTCCTCGAGGAATATGTGTAGCCATAGGAAAGCATTGCTGAAGACGGAGATAAGAAGGAAGAGTTTTTGATCCTTATTGAATCATCAGGATGTTCGATGTATCCCGGAAATAGTTGTGTATTCATTCGTGCAAGAAGAGACATTGAGAACGGAAAGGCTTTTATCCCGCAAGTCATATTCATCGATAGATTATCGGTACTTTTCTCAATTCTGAAAGGATTAGTCACGAGTACTCCCAATTCATATCCGGCATCAATATTCAATTGAAGGTTCTCATAAGATCTTCTGTGCCTGAAGGCGATCTCTCCCAAAGAAAGCAAATGACTCCGGAGGCTTGGTGTTTCCTGCCAGTTATTGAAATGCATGCCGCCAAGCGTTACCATCCAGTCGGCGATAGTTTCACTGTTGGTTGGTATAGGCTGAGAACTTATCCGGGGCAGCTCAATTCGCTGTTCCTGTAACACATCAATCAGAAAGCAAATCCTAACAGGTTTCCGGTTCCGATAAAGTGGTGTCAGTGAGAAAAAGCACAAAACCATTATACCAACCGGCAATTTCATTTTCAGTTTCCCCGTGCTTTAATCTGATGACAAAAGCGTCTTTTTAAACACTCTTCTGCTTTCAAACACTGATTTATTTGCATCCATACAAACAGGAATAACTGCCAGCCGGGAGTGCTCATTACTTAGTGCCGAATCGACCTCCATTTTCATAATTTTATTTAGGTAAGACCCCATTCCGGTATAGAAGAAAATGAAAATGGCGTTGTCGTAAGCTGCACCGAGCTCGACAGGGTCGAAGACCATTTCAGGCGCAAAATCCAGAAGCACAACAAGGTCTTCAATGCTTTCATTTAGCAAAATATCAGCTTCTGTTTCAGGACTTCCCAGCGATGCGGCAAATTTTGCAGCAAGTCCGGCGCAACGTTTTGTGCTGTCGTAAGTGATATGCTGCCCATACGCATTATAAAATGCTTCATGCGGAAACATTACCCGGTTCATGAGTTCACTCCAATCCTCTTCTGTTGCTGCATATGCAAAGAATTCCGGCGCATAGCCTGTCTTTTCACAGAAGTATTCCATGCTCTGCTCTGTGCCTTTGTATTTGGGCATCATTACTCCCGTTCCAATCATAAAAAGTGGCATCACCTTGTTGCAGGATGAAAAAGAGAGCAGCACAAAAGCCCCCAAAGCAATCATTTTAAATTTCATAAATCCTTTTTTCATATCGCATATCCTTTTTATAAAACTCTCTCCAGGTTCAGTCGCACAGCCATGCAATTCTGAAGCAATACACATCCTTTTCTTAATCCCTCTCCATGTACAGTCGCACAGCCGTGCGACTCTAAATCAACGCACATCTATATTTTAATCCCTCTCCATGTACAGTCGCACGGACGTGCGACTCTAAATCAACGCAAATCCTTATTTTTTAATCCCTCTCCAGTTACAGTCGCACAGCCGTGCGACTCTAAATCAACGCACATCCTTATTTTATCCCTCTCCAGGTAAAGTCGCACTGCCGTGCGACTCTGAATTTTGGAATCCCTAACTGCCGTGCGACTCTGAAATTTGGCTTGTCGCACGGACAAATGGCACATTAAAAAAGTCTGCCGGAAACCAGTCCGGCAGACTTTAAACTAACCAGTTACTGTAATGGGAACATCAGATAGTAGGCACCGTCCTGACAGGCAATGCTATATGATCCGGCTTTATAATTCACCGGTTCCATGCCCATTTTTTTCCACACTTCATCGGGGAAATATATATCCTGCGGGATATAGATCGAACGCTTATTCTTGAATCTGTAAACATAGTTACCTTCTTCATATCTTTCCAAAGCGTCAAAATCCACTTTCACAGCCAAAAACCGGCCATCATCTGTGGGACCTACCTCTGCAGGCATCTTTTCTCCGGCAAGGATTTCATCCTGGCTGAAGCCAATGAAGAAACACAGACCATCGCCGGCTTCACAATCCTGAAGATAACTCTTCATATTAATCATTACCGTGATGTGCCAGTTAATTCTGAATCTTGGCCAGCGAAACCCTTCATCCTGCATCACATTATCATTTGAAGCATACACTCCTGCACTTCCCAATACCATTGCGGTAAGTAATAAAACTGAAACTAATTTTTTCATATCTCCAACACTAAAATCAAGCCTACTCTGTTCAGGATTTTCAGCCTCCTCCTTTTTTTTACCGCCGGGCCCTGGCGTTTCATGGTTTAATACCAAAACAGTGAAAAAATAACCCATCAAAAACGAAAAATTTTTAATTTTTTTTTGGAGATAAATCCAATGCATTGATAATCAGCTTAAATGCAGGTGTTTAAGCGACAAGGGAAAAGCCTGAGAAACTATAGTGCTGATGATAAATCAGACGAGTAACAGGAAAAACTACTTTACAATAACTTTTTCAGAGAGGATTATTTTGCCGTACTTTCTGACAGAAACAATATAAACCCCGGATTGAGGAATTGTCAAAATACAGCCAGCCGCATCAGGTGTATGTGGTAAAACAATGCTGCTCCCGTCAATTCCCATAACACCTACCAGGCAGTTTTCCCACCCTGAAGTGGATAACACTTTTATTTGGTGATTAAACGCAGGGTTATTAAGGATTTTAAATAATGGGGACGGGAATTGTTCCATACCGACATCATTCAATACGGTAAACCTTACGGGGATTTCAGAAATTACACCGGAAGTCATTGCGGAAACAGAAGTAAAGTAATTCCCCGGTGATAATGTTGCTGCATCAAACCAGCACCCAACAGTGATTGAAGAATTTTCAGGAATAGTATCCGAATCAGCAGATACATTTAACCATGATACCGGTGGTTGTAGCATAAGTTGAACAGGTGCCGGGAAATCGCTTTGGTTG
>PKSY01000120.1 GCA_002869405.1 Marinilabiliales bacterium | reverse complement strand
TGATCGTAGGGTTTCCAGTATGTAGGGTGTAAGCCGTCAACATCTGAGCCAACCCAGAAATAAGAACCGGTGATTATGCCTTGTTTTTCTGCGGTAATCCAGATTGGCTCACCTCCATAGAAATATTTGTCGCCCCGGGTTTCGGGAATACCAATGCCATAAGTGCGTCCTGTCTCAGGATCCAGAAAGGAGTTGTGAACGAGTCCGTGATGATCAGGATAGAGACCGGTGGCCATGGAGTAATGGTTGGGAAAAGTCTTGGTGGGGAAGGAAGGCTTTAATGATTCCGCTCTAACGCCGATTTTCGCAATTCTGTCGAGGTTAGGTGTTTCTACACGTTCAGGATAGTCCCATCGAAAGCCGTCCATTGAAAGCATTACAACATATTTATCATTACTATTTGATACCTGGTGGCTACAACTCCCAAAGGATATTGCCAAAAGAGTAATAATAGCGGGTAAAAGCCTGAGTTTTTTCATTCTGAAATATTTTATGCAAAGATATAAAAAAACAAAGGCTGCTCTTTGTTGAGCAGCCTCTGAAAAATATGTTGTTATAACGATTAGTTAAAGATATATCTTACACCAATCTGTCCTTGCCAACGTGAGCTTGTTAAGCCACTGTCGTCAATGTTGAAGATATCATCAACTGATTCAGGACCTGTGTACTGGAATGTTGGAGTAGTACCATCTTCGTCCATACCGGTATATTTGAGGAGCTGGTATGTGCCATACGAGACATAGTAACGACGACCCCAGTCTTTGTTCAGGAGGTTAGTGAAGTTGAAGATATCAAATGTAAGCTGGAGGTCATGCTTTTTGCCACCTGCATTGATATAGAAATCCTGTACGAAACGGAAATCCATGATGTTTTCGAATGGAGCACGAACAGCATTACGCTCACAGTAGTCACCACGATTTGCATCGAGGTAAGGATCGCTGGAGATAAATCCGTCGAGAGCTTCCCACTGCTGAGCAGCAGTTACATCACCGTTGTCAATAAGTTTGATTTCGTTTGCTGAAGCAGGGATGTAAATAAGGTTACCTGCGTTTTCACCTTCACCGTTAAGATCACCATAATCATTATAAACATAACAGTAACGTGAACCTGACTGACCATTATATACAAGGCTGAAAGTAGAAGCCATATGGTTAGCATACTCGAGACGATAAGAAACGTAAGCAAGTAATCTATGACCCATATCGAAATCAGAATAACTTAGATCGAGGTTATTCAGACCATTTACATTTTCCATATATCTCCACTGTGAAGAGTTCTGTGAAGAAGTGCCGTCATTCAACACTTTTGATTCACCAAAAGTATATGCAATGTTTGCAGTAAGACCATTATCGAAAGGCTTCTGAAGCTGTGCTGTGATGTTATAAGCATAACCTTCGTTGGTGTTTGTACCATAGATTACACGTGTAACACGGCTATCAAGACTTGTATAGTCATAATATGGACGATTGTCGGCGCCTGTCAGGTTAAATGCTGCATCCGGAGATACATTAAGGTTATAGTAGTTAACGTTGTTAAGAGTTTTAGTATAGAGGAATTCAACAGTACCTACCATGTTCCATGGAAGTTTCTGGTCGATAGCAAGGTTTGTTCTCCATACCTGTGGGAATTTGAAGTTAGCGTCAAATACGTCAATCTGTCCACTTGGAATCGGGTCAGTCTGACCAAAATCAGCATTTGTGTACTGGTTTTCAATTTCCGGCTGGAAGATGATATCAGTACCCCATGAAGACTTATAATATACGCCACCAATAGTGAAACCGTTGTTAGTATAAGCACCACCGGGCCATACAAGAGGCAGACGTGATGTGAAGATACCTGTACCACCACGAAGCTGAGTGCTTTCATCACCTGTTACGTCCCAGTTGAAACCAAGACGGGGGTTAATCATAATCTGAGCTTTAGGCATCTGACCGAAAACAATGTTATCAAGGTTTACGCGGTCATCACCACCCCATGCTTCTTCAATTGCAGCAAAGGTTGTTTCCTTAAGTGTATTGGCATTAGCTTCAGAAAGTGAATTGTCAGGGAACATGGGAACGTCAATACGCAGACCATAAGTCACTTTGAAGTCATCATTCACCTGCCATTCATCCTGGCCGTAGATACCAAATTGCATGGTGTTGAATTCAGCAGCAGCTGCAGAACCATCACCAACAATATCATCAACGAGAGAATATCCTCTTTCATACTGAAGTGCAGGAGCTCCTGTCATGAAGTCCTCAACACTACCGAAGCGGTATTCACCAAATGCTTTACGCATGAAAAGGTTATAAACATACTGGTACTCAAAGTTTGCTCCAACAGTAACAGTGTGAGAACCAAGGTAAAGAGAAAGGTTATCAGTAACATTGAAGATATTCTGCTTCAATTCGTTTGCTGTTGAATATGCTTCTGAACCAAAGTAAATTGTTGCATCACCATCATAGATTCGGATAGCAGGGAATGGGTCACCCAATGGGTTTCTGTCATCATGTACTGAGCTGTAACTGAGTGAAAGGTTATTGGATTTGTTATCCCAGTTACTCTTAAGTTCCACAGCAGTAGTATTGGCTACACTCGGGAAGTAGATACCATTATTATAGTAACTAAGGCTGTACTTACTTGAACTGCTTGGGTTATACGCAATGTTTTGAGTATAACTGTGGCGTGCCATCAGCTTGTGAGTTTTATTGATGTTCCAGTCAATACGACCGAATACTTTGTTTGAAGTAAGCTCGTCAATATTATTTTCGAAGCCACCCATATCATATCCATACTCATTCTGTACGAAGTTTTCCAATGCAGTGATTGCATCACGGTCAGAATCTCCTGTGTAATCACCAAAGTTGAAAGGGTTAGGAGTCTGGTCACGCTGGAATTCAGCATTCAGGAAGAAGAATAATTTATTCTTTACGAGAGGACCGCCAACACTTACACCGTAAGTATTTGCTGAGAACTCGGGAAGAGCTGTTCTTTCAAAATCAGGATCTTCAGAATCTGTAGGAGTAAGGCCTGCCAATGCTTCATTACGGAAGAGATAGTAAGCAGTTCCCTGAACTTCGTTAGTACCTGCTTTGGTAACGGCGTTAATACCACCACCTGCAAAGCCATTGTAACGAACATCAAAAGGAGCGAGAACAATCTGGAGCTGGTCGATAACATCCATTGAGAATGGAGTACCACCGGTTTGTCCACCGTTCTGTCCGTTTGCTGCAAGACCGAAAGCATCGTTATTCACAGTACCATCAACCATGATACTGTTGTAACGGTTGTTCATACCTGCAATCGAGAGCACACCATTGTCCTGCTTGTTAGCCTGAGGTGTCATCCTTGCGAAGTCGAAGATGTCACGGTTAATTGTAGGAAGTTTTGAGATTTCCTGAGCGTTAACAACTTGCTCAGCACCGGTACGGTTACCATCAATGATACCGCGGGATTGAGCTACGATTTCAACTTCTGAAAGCTGTGCAGCAGTTTCAGAAAGTGCAACATTGTTTTTCTGCATCTGACCCAGTTTAAGGTAGATATCTCCGGCAGAAAATTCCTGATACCCAACGAATGTAATTTTGATGGTGTATGGTCCACCAACGTTCATGTTCTGGATACGGTAAAAACCATTATCATCTGTAATGGTTGCATACTGTGTGCCGGTAGGTTCGTGTGTAGCAATTACAGTTGCTCCCGGAAGAGAACCGTCAGTTCCTGTTACACGTCCGTTCATCCCGGATGTGGTCATTTGCGCAAATGATCCAATCGCAAACAGCATAAGTGCTGCGATCATGACGAAAATTTTGTTAAAATTTCTCATAAGCTTAGGTTAGTTTGGTATACATGTAAATACTCATTTAATTACATATCAAAGGGTAATAAAAATATAAACATTCTTGCGAGGAGTCATTTTTTTACCCTAAAAGTTATCATCTTATAAATAATTGATTAACTGAGTGTTGTTTCCAAATGTTAACTTGTTGTTGATTGAAATTTCTGCTTTTTTTCTGATGGAATCTTATAGAATCCGATCAGAGTGCAAATTTACTGTTCAGATTCATTCAAAAAACAATCCGGGCATTAAAAATTTATTAACTCTTTATTCTTTTTATTACCCGCAATTTATGGCTGTATGTTTTGTCGGAAAAAATCCCGTTATGGTCGAAGGAATCAACCTTTACTTTTCGGGAACAATGAATGATGTTATTTGAAGATAGTAGCATTCCAACATGATTTATGGATTGGTTTTCTTCACCAAAGAATGCAAGATCCCCGGGTTGACACTCCTCAACAAAATCAACC
>PKSY01000156.1 GCA_002869405.1 Marinilabiliales bacterium | reverse complement strand
CCGGCTGTTAGGTCGCCGCTCACCGGTATCCAGCTGTCGCCGCGGTTTGTGGATTTCCATACACGGTATGTGCCAAAATAGATCTTTTCAGGATCTTCAGGATCTAACTCAAGCGGTGCTGACCAGTTAATCCTCGGGCTGTCATTTGACGGTTGGCCGGCAATGTAATTATACCATCCGTTTTCAAAACGGTAGAGGTTTCCCCACTGCGACTCAGCATAATATATATTGTCGTTGGAATAATCGATACGGCAGTACATCCCATCACCGCCAAGCACCTGATACCACTGATTCATTCCTGAGGTCGTCATGTTGGAACCATTATCCTGGGTGCCGCAAATAATCTTTTCGGGGTTTTGTTGACTTACGTCCAGCGCATAGGGCTGTGTAACCGGCAGGTTGTTGACTTTCGTCCATGTATCACCATAATCATCACTATAGTATAGACCACCGTCATTGCCTTCCCAAACTCTGTTGGTAGTGGCAACGGTTTTCATTGCATGATGATCCACATGAATTTCATCCATATTGCTGTAATCCGAAAGTACCGTCCAGTTATTGCCTCCGTTTTCTGTTCTCCACAGTGCCATACCCATGAGGTAAACCCTGTCTTCATCGTTGGGGTCAACATGAATCTGTCCGAAATACCACCCAAAGGTGCTGTTCATTCCCTGAAGAATGGATGTAGGCTTTTGGATCCAGCTGTCGCCACCATCATCTGAGCGGTACACTTCTACATTTTGGTTGGGCATATCATACCATGCATACATCACATCGGGATTTGATTGTGCAATAGCGATTCCCACACGTCCGGCCTCGCCCTGTGGTAACCCGTTGGTGAGCTCTTCCCAGGTATCACCACCATCGATTGTACGGTAAACTCCGGTACTGTATCCAAAAGAACGGCGTGCAGTGAAACTTCTGGTGCGTTCCCACATTCCGGCATAGAGAATATCAGGGTTTTCAGGGTGCTGAACGAGGTCGATGGCAGCAGTTGTATCTGTTACAAAGAGAACCTGTTCCCATTCCTCTCCGCCATTTACAGAGCGATAGATTCCCCTTTCATCGCTGGGATTAAACAAGTCTCCGCAGGCTGCAACAAACAGGCGGTCAGAATTATTGTAATCAACAACGATGCGGGCGATGTAGCAACTTTCAATCAGTCCCTTGTTTTCCCAGGTTGCACCACCGTTTTCAGATTTATATAATCCGTCGCCATAGTAGCTCAGCGACGCATTGTTCGGTTCGCCGGTACCGACCCACACTGTCTCTTTATCATTGGGGTCGATACAGATATCACCAATATTCACATTGGGAACATCAATAAAGGTGTTTATCCATGTGTCGCCACTGTTTTCGGTTTTTAGCACGCCACCGGTGGCAGCTCCAATGTATAATACTTCGGGCTCATCGGGATGAAACTCAATATCGACAATACGTCCGCCAATATTTGTCGGCCCAACCAACTCCCATGTGTAGTCATCTTTTCGCTCGGGCATGAGATGTGCTTGCCGCATACCTTCCTGCATGGCTTTTCTGTTCAGGGTTTTGTGTGGCCACATACGCTGGTATGCAAACCAGTCGTTGGGAACCATATTCTTTTCCCCTTCGATACCGATGTATTCCAACGGATCATTTGTTTTCCTGTTTTCCTTTGTGTGAAGAAAACCTCCGATCAGCCCTATGGCAAGAATCAGAAAAGCAGCGTACAATGCTCGTCTCATATGTGTAATTTTAACGTGTTAAATTTCAAGTTCGTAAAGATAGAAAAAAGAATCGTCCCCCCTAAATCCCCCCAAGGGGGGACCTGCGCGTCAACTTAATAGGTTTTAATTGTACCATCTGTGTTTAGCCCCCCTAAATCCCCCCAGGAGGGGGGACTTTTTCTTCTTGGGGTAGGGTGTCTCAAAGTTTAATAAGATTTATACAACTTCTTTTTTCCTGTAATAGACACTGAAAATGGCAATTGGTTGTTGCAATGCATTATATATCATATAATCCGATTTAAATCCTTACCTTTATAGGCGAACCAAAAATCAACTCTATGATAAAAGTATTTGAAATTCTTCGCTGGGCGATGGTTATTGCCGGTTACATTATTGCTTATGTGTTTCATAATGAGACTCCTGCCGATATTCTGCATCATCTTAATCCTTGGGTTATTGGGGGTATTGCCGGTTTTTCTGCCATAGAAGGATTGTTCTGGGCTGATAAAGCTGCAAAAGAAAAAGGCTATGAAGTCGGTTCTAATTACCAGCGTCAGAATGCGTTTTGGTTTCTGGTAACTACCATTGTAATGCTTGTTGTGACTTTTAACAACTGGGGTGTGAAAGCTGATATTACCATTACACTGGTATTCATTGGATTCTTGTTGTTATCCGGTGCAAATCATCTGTATCAGGCAATAGCTAAAGGGAATACAACATGGAATAACCTAATCCGGCCTGTTGGAATGATTCTTTTGGCAGGGCTCTATGTTTATCCGCTTTGGATGCTTTTATAATATTTATCTCTTTTCTTTTTTCTCTATTGATAGGAAATGTGTTGGCGTTATTCCGGTATATTGTTTAAAAACCCGGTAGAATGTTGCTCTTGATTTGAATCCTGAAGCCAAAATAACTGACTCAATGACATGATTTTCAGGAATATTGGACAGCAGGGTTTTACTCTCTTCTATACGATGAGTGTTTATAAAGCTGTAAAAATTCTCATACCCTGCACTTTTTATCATTTTTGTTAACTTCTCTTTTGATATCTCCAGGGCCTTTGCCGTCATATCCAGGTTTAGATCCGGATTTAGATAGTATTTATTCTTTTTGAAAGTTATAAGGATTTCGGAATCCGCTGTGTGTGTATTTGCTGTATGTGACTTGTTGTAATGGAATATGGTTGAAAGATCCTGCTGAAGTGTGGCAAATATTGTATAAAACAATGAGGATATTAATTCAAATGTAAATGCAGCAATTAATATTGCCGGGAAGTTGTATATACCTATAATCCCAAAACCTTCAAAAAAACTATGAATCATAAATATAATTATGAACCAGCGTATCCATAAAGTATCAGTCTGAGAAAGTGTGGAGATATTGTTTTTCAATAGGTTAATATATTCTTTGGATTTTAAATACGTTAATACTGAATAGCCAATCCCCTGAACCATGCAGATTACACGCGAAGTAACTGCGAGAATATTATGATGTGGATTATTTTCCCAAATCATCTTCATGGTGTCCAGAATATTCTCATCGGGATTACCGGATATCAACTCACTGCGGCCGGGGATCAGAATCAAAGCCAGAATAATATTAAGTAAGGTTGGCAAAAAATGCCATATGTCATCTCTGCTGAGACTCTTTTTTTCAGCAGAAAGCTTTGTGATATAGAGATAGATTAGCGGTATGAGTGCGACCCGGACAGGGCCAATAAAAAATGTTGTCCACGATAAGTTTATATTAAAAAGCATCACTGCCGGCCCGAGTGAAAGTAATGCCTTGAGGAAAAGTGCCCAACATATATACGTTATTTCTTTACGTTGTTGAACCTTGCTGATAAAAAATAAGAATGCAGCGAAGGAGATATTTACAACAAGTAGGATGATGAAAAAAATGGATACCTGAGAATTCATAAATGGTTTTTCGCAATTTACAAAAAATGTGCTATCAGATGTTTTATATGTTTTTATTTTAAATATTGACTCGGGTTAGCAAAATATGACAGGCTTTAATGTTTTTCTATGTATGGTGTTGATTTACAGTTTTTTCTTTTTATTGAGATATTAAAACTGTTTTCTGAGACACATAAAATTTGAATATTATAATTCCGGATTTGAAATTTGGTGATTGTTATGCAAAACCGAAAAATTCATTCATTAAAACCAAATTTTATGAAAAAAGAAAGAAGTAACAGGTTCAAAGGATTGGTAATTCTTTTATTCGCAACAATTGCTGTTTTTATAAGTGCCTGCGGAGAGGAGGATGAAACAGACTCCTCTTTAGATTATGACACGTCATCAAATTGGGTATCAAAACCTACTCCTGAAAAAGATGTTGATGTATTTTATGTCTATCCGACTGTTAGTAGTAATGAAACAGGCGCCATGGATATTGAAAGCGTTGATGAACGCGCTCTTGCTCAAGGGATTTATAAAGCACAGGCCAGTGTGTTTCAGGCTTCTGCAAATGTTTTTGCTCCCTATTACCGCCAGATGTCAACCAATGTGGATATGACCGGAGTTGCTCTTGCAACAGATACGGAGGAATTTAAACAAGGTGCTGTGGATGTACAGGATGCCTTTGAGT
>PKSY01000057.1 GCA_002869405.1 Marinilabiliales bacterium | reverse complement strand
CGCCAATGCCTTCAACCGCTATGGCCCGGATCTCATCTTCCACCTGACGAGCTATGGTGAGCTTAAAGTTACGCGATACGCCGGGAGAAAAACGAATCTGTGTGCCATCAGCATTCACCGCCAGCACATCCTCCTGACCTGCAGTGGTATCCATATCCTCAATGACAATGGAAGTACCGTCAGGTGTGACACTGTTAAAGGTGTATTTCCCGGTTCCGGTTCCGGTAAATTTCCGGGTCAGGGCTGTGTCGGCAGGCAGCATATAGGCTCCTTTGGCCATAAAGCACGGACGACTGTCGGGAATCTCCGCCAGCAACTGATTGCCAAATAATCCGGTGCGCAGTCCCGATTCATCAGTAATCTGAATATCAGCCGGCGACAAGAGGAAGTCAATCACAAAGCTGGTAAGTCCCAGTGGTCCGCTAAAGGGCAGGTCATGGTCAGCAAGGTGATAGTCGCCGTGGCTCATCATGCCCAGTGTGATGCCGTCTTCACTCCAGAATTTGCGGTTTCCGGCGGCATAATAGTCAAACCTTATCTCCCCATCCGTGTTACGGAATTCGAGATAGCAGTTTTCATAATCGGTGTTTGCAGGATCCGGATCATATGGATGATTGCAATCCCAGCAATAGAGTCTTACGCCTGTCGGATCTGTGGAACCATCGGCCTGAGGACCGCTGTGTCCCTGTGGGTAGACAAACCTGATAGGCACAATGCAGTGTGTTGATCCCAGCTTATCAATATATCCAGAATCCCAGATGGCTCCTGAAGGAATAAAGAATAACATGGGCGCATTATGCCTGTCGCAACCGTTGTAGAAGACATGCTCTATCTCACGGTAGGTCTGCAGCACCCGTGCATTGCCCTGCTGTCCCTGGTCATGGAAATGTATTAATGATTCGCGGCTAAGCAATTTACCATGGACGCCGGTTAACATCTTACGTGTAGCAGCATTAAGAGAATAACGGGAATAAGTATCGGTACTTCCCTGCCAGAATTCATTCAATACGATGGATGATAAGGCTGTACAGTATCCTGTTGCCAGTCCTCCGTTGGATTCTCCTTTCAGGAAATAGTGATAAAACCCGTAGAAAGCAGCAGTAAGAATAGGATGGCCAAAAATAATATCGAATTGCTCATGCCATACTTCCAGTGATCCGAAGGTATCGCAATAGGTATCCCATGAGGGCGATCCATTGTCGAAATTTCCGAATGGCAGCGCATGCTCGTTAAATTTAAATGGCACTTCCAGAATATCGGGAGTATAAGCAGTACGCACATTGCTCATCATACCATCAGGATTCACCACCTGCATGGTTTTCAGCTCTGCAGCACTCCCCTGCCCTCCGGTACCGATATTCTCAAACCGTAATTCAGTTGCGCTTACAAATGTGGTAGGCAATGACTGTCCGTTAAGGATTACCTGCGCGCCACTAAGGAAAGCTTTACCATTTACTGTAAATGATTTATCGGGCATAAGCACTTCGGTAAACTGGTTCAGTTGCGGCTTTATCCAGATGCGCAACCTGTTACTCTCGGTGCCATCCTGTCGTTTTACATACACCGACTTCTCACCACCACTGATGGATGCGGGAATCTGAACGGTTAAGCTTTCATCGGCATTAATAGTGGGTGCCAGCTGAGTACCGCCTATCACGACTTTATCATGCTGCGTAAATCGACTTCCTTTAATGCGCAGTGTATCTCCCGGGAAAAGATAATCAGGCTCAGTATCAGATATCCACGGACGAGTCAGAAGGTCTTCCCAGGCGTTTTCGGAGAACTCAAAAAAGGTCAGTTTTCCATCCTGTCCCAAGCTGTAGCCATCACTGCCTGCTGTTCCGGGCTGACCTTTTGCGCCATTATGGCCATCGTCAGCATCCTTACAGTATTTTCCTGCGCCGCTGCGTCCGCCATAGCCACCATTTCCGCCTTCACCGCGTTCTCCACCACGGCCTTTCTGACCGCCCTGATTTTTGATTTTGAAGGATTTACTGGTGACAGTAGATTCGAGGGTTCCGTCAAGCACGCCAATAGTTATGTCGCCGCCGCTACCGCCGTTTCCGCCACGACCGCCATTGCCGCCTTTTCCGCCGTCGCCGCCATCGCCGCCATCACCGGGATCCTTATGGCACCAGGTCT
Source organism: Marinilabiliales bacterium (assembly GCA_002869405.1). Classification (GTDB taxonomy): domain Bacteria; phylum Bacteroidota; class Bacteroidia; order Bacteroidales; family BM520; genus BM520. The sequence goes on along the minus strand of PKSY01000057.1, from coordinate 2,160 downwards.
CCCATAAGAAGGATTTTATGCGGCCAACACGTCCATTGGCGCCATTTCCGCCCCGACCGCCACGCTGACCGCGACCACCTTTGATGCCGTCCTCGCCATTCAGATCAAAGTCGGGCATGGAGTTCATATCCTTCACCCATACTTCAATATTTGGAGCGCTGAGTCCTTTGCTTCCCACTGCGCCGTTTATTCCGGGGAGTCCGTCGCCACCATCACAACCATCATAAGAATTGGGCTTTTGAACTACGCCGGAGTATGATCTGCCGTTTAATCCGGGGTTATCAGCACGCGGTGGTGTGCTGCCACCGGGACGACGCCAGGTAATCTTTGAATTTGCAGAGCAGATGATCTTCTCTGCGATAATATAAAGTGTCGATACTTCCGGTTCAATGACCAGCTCAGTATTTTGCAGGTTAAATGTACCTGCAACAATAACCGCCGAATCCACCGGAAGGGTTGTTACCGACAGTAACTTCATGGTATCTCCCTTTGTTGCGGGCCAGCCGGCGGGCTTCATTTTGGTCAGGTTACCCAGTAAATTGGCATCTTTAAGCACAAATTTGTTGTCTTTGATACTTATGGCATGGGAAATATTAAGCTTCTCCACATTACGCATTGATTTTTTTAATGTATTGATGGAGAGATGCCCGGCACCGGGTTGCATTGAAACCATTCCCGGACGTACATGGGTGAAAACACCTGTATGTGCATGTGGAACTGAGGTGCCTGCTGATCCCGCATTGCCAACTTCCTTCTTAATGAGGTTTACACTGTTTCGGTTAATCAATTTGCCTGCAAGCATCAATTGCAACTTCTTTTTATCAAGGCCTGCAACAGATTTTGCCAGCGCCGGCCAATCAATGTTCACCACCCTGTTAATGGTTTTAGGTGCTACCATTACCTTACCGGGCGTCATCACAACTTTTGAGGTTATCTTGAGTTCCGACAACTCAGAGAGTGTTTGAACACCAACCGCAGTAAGGATATTTTTAATGGGTTGCAATTGATTATAGCTCACATCATGATCAAGGAATACTTTGATTCTGGAGATTTTAAATTTGGTTTTAAACTTCTTCTCCAGGTTAAGTTGGCTGGCAGCAATTTGTTTTTCATGACCGGAAGAAGAAGCCCCTTTTGTAATACGCACGCCGGTCATTGTACCATAGAAAGAGTACCTCTTACCATCCACCCAGGAACCGATAAAGAAGCTCCTGTCGCCCACGTAAGTCATTTTTTCACTTATCACTTTTCTTCCGACTACTTTGCCATCGATTTCCAACAGCAAGGTGTTTCCATCTTTAATAAACCGAACAGCCTGCTCTTTACGATTTGAGAGTTTTTTACTTCCGCTGCTGACGCTCTGCCAACCACTTTGTGTGTGAACAGAACCGATCAGCGCGCCGGAATCATCAATAAAAAAAGCTACTGCGGGATTCTGAGCTTCAGCAATATTCATCCTTTTCCCAAAGGCCCGCGGTTTTATCAGCGCTTCAATGGTAAAGGAGTCCATGTCTTTAAACTCACCATTTCCATTAATTTTAATGGCACCGCCTTTATTAAAAAGGAGGCTGTCTTTTCGTTTTAGCTTTTTCACCCTGGCATTGACGTCAATTTTCCGGCCTGACATTGAAGCATCGAAAATTCCGTCTTGATCCGTACCAAGATAAAGGAGCGTTTTTGTTTCTTTCATTTGAGTTGAATTTAGATTAACAATACACTTTTACATCATGTATTTTGTACAGTTTAGCAGTGCACAAAATGTATATATCATTCGCCACGAAAATCAGACATCCAATGGAAGCAGATAATCTCAGCGATTATATTTGCTATATACACTGCTGTTTTAAAGTGTACTATGTACCACACCAACTCAGCGAACAAAAAATATTACGATGTTGTATGTTTCATCGTTCCGACACTTGTCTGGGAATAGGAATCCGTAATATACGAAATATTGACAGGTTATGCAAGTAAATATTTTTCAGGCATACCGGAAACGAAAAAGCCACACAGAAAAGGATTTCCATGTGGCGTCAAAATCTTTATTCAGGATACTACTGCTGCTTCAGAAAATTCACCAGACCTTTGGCTTTAAAGATTTCCATCAACTGGTCAGGCAGTGGAGCAAACTCAATGGTTTTCTCTCCTATCTGAAGTTTT
>PKSY01000020.1 GCA_002869405.1 Marinilabiliales bacterium | reverse complement strand
TTTACCAAACCGGATACCTGACCGCCGGTAGAATTTCGGGCGTAATTATACAGTCCGGACATTTGAGCCCCAGTGACATCATTGCTGTTATTGGCAATACCACCAAGCTGAAGTCCATACAAAGGTTTTGTATTCACATTTGCAAATCCTGCTATCTGGCAGCCAAATATTTGCTTTCCAGAGACATTCACAAGACCAGCAGCCTGCAGGCCTGTTACGGAACCGCGGCTAAAGTTAAAAAGTCCACCCAACTGAGCTCCTGCAATACTGTCGCGGGTAATATTTGCCAAACCGCCGGCCTGCAGACCATAGATTCGTCCAAAGTTATAGTTCAGGAGACCGGAAGCCTGAAGCCCGGAGGTTTTCCCATTTACAACATTTGCCAGTCCGGCAAACTGCCCACCTATGACATCGTTTTGTATCACATTTACCAGTCCGCCAAACTCAAGTCCACGAACTCCCTGAGCATATCCTGCGAGCATATTTATTGAGATACAGTTTGTACGCAGTCCGTTTACCAGCGCATTGCTGCCAACACCCGGGATTAGCGATAACTGCACAGGCATTAACCTGACAGTATTTATCTCATTGGCAATGTAAACAGCCTGTTGGGGAACAAAAAGCTTAACAAGTGCAAGGTCCTGACACGAAGAATCCATTCGTATGGATTTAAACTCTTTAGCAATGATTGTAGGCAGCAGGGCTGTGTCCCGCGGATAAGATTTTCGGTACAATTGAATATTTACCGTTTGATTTCCCGGGCGGATATGCAGTATAGTATCTTCAAAAGAGGGATGACTAACATTAATACAAATACTCTCTTTTGAGGGTTTAAACTGAATGGAATAAGAGCCATCTCTTTTTGTAAGTGTTACCCGTTCTTCATCAACAACATAAACAATTACAGAGTCCAAAGGGTGAGCATCTGTATCAGTTATGAACCCTGATAACAATACCTCACTTTTCCCATTACGTTTGGTTTTTGGTGATAAAACAATATGATCGCCCACGGGCAGATATTTGAACTGCTTCCGGAGCACATCATCCAGAACGGACTTTAGCGGCTCACCGGTACGTTTTATTGTAAGTCGACTTTCCGTATCAATGTAATCAGCATTATAAGCAAAAAAGAACCCTGCCTGCTTTTCAATTATCCTGAAAGTTTCTTCAATAGAGGCATTTTCCACATCAATATCAATCCGTTTATTGAGGATAGACTGACTGCTTGCTGCTATGCCAAGAAGCAAGAAAATCGTCATGAGAGATATGATGATTCTACTTTTCATTATTCACAAATAAATATTCACTATCAACTTTCCGATATCTGAGGTTGAATGTTTCAGCTACTACGGTCAATATTTCATCAATGCTGTTTTGTTTAAAAGAAGATGAAAAACGAAGGCCGCTAAATACCGAGCTATCTGCAACAATATTAACATTATACATTCTTTCAAGCTCATTAAAGACCATCTTCAGCTCAACATTCCGAAAAGAGATTGTGCTGTCGACAGCGAAAAAGACGGACGGCTGTTGAATTTGTTTCTCAATAGTTCCCAGGGAGGATGAGATTAACGCGGATTCTCCTTTTGTGATAATCAGGAAAAGGGTGTCTTTAGATTCTCCAGGCAGAAATACCTTAACAATTCCGGAGCGCACATCCACCATCACATCGCTGCTTTCAAGGATGTCTATATTAAAACTGGTACCCAAAACCTCAACACCACCAAAGCCGGTATTTACAATAAAGCGTCGGTTAGTATCACGCTTAACATCAAAAAATGCTTCACCGCTAAGTTGAGCTATCCTGGTTTTGGTCTTTTTATTATACAGATAAGTCAGGTTAGAATATTCAGCAACTGTTACCTCCGTGCCATCAGGAAGGGTCTCTTCAACAGGTTCAGAAAGTGTTGCAACAGAAAATTCATTGGTTATTTGTACACTTTGATTTCTCAGCAAAAGGCCAAACACAATAATCATTATTATGGCAGCTGCCGCAGCAGTGTATATGTAGAACAGATTTCGGGTTGCATGAGTAATTTTCTTATTCACATTACTCCAGGCCTGGTCAGCATCGAAAGAAGATGTACGTCCGGTAACAGACCAGACGCGTTCAAAAGTTTCAAATGCCTGTCGGTTCTCTTCAGAGTGATCAATCCAATCCAACACCAGCATAAGTTCATCCCCTTCCGTTTCGCCGGCAAGGAATTTTGCAAAAAGTGCCTCACTGATATGTTTGTTGTTATCGATCATTATCACTATTTATATGACAACATAGTACGTCTTTACCCCTATTTCATTCCCAATATAATTGCAATCAATACAGCAGGAATAAATTCAGCCAATTCATTGCGCAAAGTCGCTAACGCTTTGCCCATTTGATTTTCCACTGTTTTAACAGAAATACCAAGCTTCTCTGCAATCTCTTTGTATTTAAGGCCCTCTGTTCTGGACAGGATGAAAATTTTCTTTCTTTCGGTGGGCAGAAGTGCGATTGCCTCATTAATTTTTTGTTCCAGTTCACTTCCGATAAGTGCATCAGATATCACATTCTCGGCATTATCCCGTTCAATCTTATTTTGCTTCTTATACGCCTCTTTTACCTGAAGATGTTTTATTGCATTAAGTGCAGCATTCCTTACAGCGCTGTATAAATAAGAGCTAATGGAAACAGAAACATCGACCTTATCGCGTTGAGCCCAAAGTTTTACAAACACCTCCTGAACAATCTCCTCAGCAGCATCATAATCTTTTATAATCCCTGACGCAAAGGCACATAAAGGATTGTATTTAGCTTTAAACAGTTGTTCAAAGCCATCCTTTGTTTGCCAGATATGGGAGAATTCGTTTGTCAAAACAGAAATGGTTTTGTTGTGCGAATATAATGAAAAAGCCCCTGACCTGATGGACAGAGGCTAAAATGGATTAAATAAAATTATAATGACAATGTGATTCCGGCATTAATGCCAATCCAAAGAGAAGTCTTTACATTATCGCCGGTGTGTTCAACAATGGTATATGGAACATCAATGGTATTAAACAGACCTTCGACTTTCTGATTTGTAATATATGTTTTTACAGATGGCCCAGCTTTTACAGCAAGAAAATCAGTAATGTTATATTGATAGTTAAGATTCAGGTGCGTCAAAAGGTTAAGGTTATTATCCCAGTTATTATCATAAACAATCTGGTCGCAGATGGCCTCAACATTAAAAGCCTGTTTAGAGGTCACATGGATTATAGAGCCAATGCCATAACCTGTTGAGAAATAGTTTTTATTGTTAAACCTCCCTGCGCCGATTCTGAACATGGAATGGAATTTCTCCACACCCATTTTGAATGTCAGATCAGCAGAAAGTATTTCCGATGTTGTAAGTTCCAGTGCATAGTATCCATTTCGAACAACGTTTATCACACCAACCGGGAGCAGGCTGTCGCCATCATTGCTGACATTTATTACCCCAAGCTGGAGTCCCTTGAGGTTGTTTGCAACATTGATAACCCCTATCTGAGCTCCTTTGGCTTTTCCTGCAGAAAGGTTAATAGTAGAGATTTGACCACCTTTCAAATCATCTGCTGCATTGATAACGCCGGAAATCATGGTACCTTCCATTTTCCCGATTACAAAGTTTCCCACACCGGCGATGTGTCCTCCTGTGCTTGAGTCACCGGCAAAATTCACCACACCTGCAAATGCGGCACCATCGAGACTTCCGAGAGAGCAATTTAAGACGCCACCAACGATAGCTCCATTACTGTTTTGTGTGGTAAAATTAACAACGCCGGAAACCTGGCCACCAGTAACATCACCACGGTTGATATTGGCGATAGAACCCAGTTCGAAACCATTAACACCACCATTAACACCCCATAATGTATTTAGGGACAATTTATAAGAGTTGTTTATGGATTGTATCCCGGAGGTTCCGACGGGATAGAAGAATGAATATTGTGCGAGTTTTTCATTTTGTGCGCTTGCACCAAAGGCTACTATTACAGCCATGATAATTGTTAATGCGATTTTTTTCATTGTTTTGGATATTTTGTTATTCATAATCATAAAAAGTCTTTTTCTGTCTTTCGATAGTATGACAACAAGGGGTTGGGTTACCCCTATCGGGGATAAGAAAAAAATATATTTATAGTTTTTTCCCATCGATAAATAGCAGTAATAACCTTATATCTGCAATTTATCTTTTCAGCAAAGACATATGTCGATATCTCATCCACACCGACATAATTTCAACTATATTTGTAGTTATGATAAAAAAACCTGCGATTATATTACTTGCTTCCCTTGTTTTGCTTTCATG
>PKSY01000111.1 GCA_002869405.1 Marinilabiliales bacterium | reverse complement strand
CATGATAAAAGGGTTTAGAATTGTATAGTTTCAACGCCCCTTCAATACCAGATATTATCTGGTGAGATGGTTTTTAACATTTTTAACATTTGGGGTGGAAAAGACCTGTCAGGTATTTCTCCTGACAGGTCTGAATATCCATGACTTGCTATCCTTTTTATTATTTTTTTAATATGGAACACTGAGTTCCGCAGAGGAATCACAGAGTTTCGCTGAGGGATTGTTGCGGTGCAACAATTAGGGTTGTCGGGTTGTTGCTAAGCATCTTGGAAAGAGAAAAAACAAGAAACCTGGAGTTGGTTGATTTTGAAAAGGGAGCTTGAAGTCTGTTGTGATGCGAAGCAACTGTATTAATCAGGATGCCGTTTTAGGAGAGGGTTTTTGATTGTCCAGGATAATGGTGCAAAATCTTTATGTGAGACATTATGCATACAGTGCTTCCGATGTGATTTGGGAATTGAAAAACAACTAATACAAAAAACCAAACAACCACAACGGTATTTCATTTTTATACCCCGACTCTGTATCATCCAGTGCCAGGTATGAGTTGGGGATTCCGGCGATCTGTTTTTGTGTTTTGTTGCGGCCACCAACTTCGAAGAGGAATTTTTGGTTAACTTCAAAATCACCTTTCCTTGGGGCTTTTACATTGTGTGATACAGAAAGTTGATTATAAAAGAATGTTTCACGTATATTTCCTTTCTCCGGCTCTCCTTCAGCCAGAGCATAAATCATATTTGTATTTTCCAGAAATATTTTTTCCGGCTTTTGAAGGGTTGCGATGCTACTGCCTGACGGATATAGCATTTTTATTAATCTGGCATCTTCCAGATAGATTAAATAGCTATTCATGGAGTTTCGATGTATGCTACTCCTTTCTGCTAATTTTTTAATATTGGGCTTAAACGGAACCTGAAGGGAAATGATACTTAATAGTTGTAACATCTTTTTTGAATTCCGGCTGTCAAAACCCTTTAATTCTGACATGTCAAACTCAACTATCAGTCGTGTTAACTGTCGTAGCCGTTGATAGTAATCATCCTGATTATCATTATAGAATGGATAATAACCATGGCTGAGATAGTCTGAGAAATATTCCAATGGTTTGAATCCAGATGGAAATATTCTGAAAATATTACTGCTTTTTTCAATTATTTCAGGAAGGGTGAACGGTGGTTTATTAAGAATACCTTTGAAAGCCAGGTATTCCCTGAATGATAGTCCTGGTAGTTCATACATGATAGCGCGACGACTCAGATCTGCAGTTTCACGGGAAATATTGATGATAGAAGAACCTGTGAAAATTATCTTCAGGGATGGGTATCTGTCGTACATATTCTTAATCTCTCTTGACCATCCCGGGTATTTATGTACTTCATCCAGTAAAACAATTTCTCCACCGTGGTTATGAAATTCATCGATGGTATCCAAAAGTGATCTTGTAGTGAAATACAGATCATCCAATGAAAAGTATGCAGCTTTTTCCACCGGCAGATCCTGATTTTGCAACCATTGTAAAATCAGTGTCGTTTTTCCTGTACCTCTGGCACCTTTAATTCCTATTAATCTTTCACTCCAAGTTATTTCATCATAAAGAAAACGCTTGAAATCCTGATTTACAGAATTAACAAGATTCGAAGATATGTTCAGTAGCTCTTTCATTGCACATGTGTTTATGCAAATATAAGCAAAAATTGCATGTCTGAATGTGCGAAATTTATAATTTGTTGATATTTAAGATATTTGAGGTAGCGTGGACGGTTAAATGGTCAATAGACTGATTATTTTGTGAATTATTTACAGACCCAACAGGTCTTGGAAACTGTCGGGATTTTCCTTACAACTCCACAGGCAATACAATCACCACCCTGGTACCACATGCCTTACCTTCATTATTAAATAAATCTATAACCTCCAGTCTGTATCTCTCCTGCTCTTCCTTGTTTAGCATTCTGATTCTGTCGGTGGTAATTTTCATGCCTTTGGAAGTATGTCCGAGGTTCTTGTGTGATTTGTTTTGTGCTGCGACAGCACGACCGACCCCATTATCTTCTATTACGCATTGGTAGGAATTGTCGTCGAGTGGCTTTATGGAAAGTGTGATTTTGCCTTTGTAGCTGCGATCCGGGAAGGCGTGTTTGATGCAGTTTTCAATTATCGGCTGCAGCAACATTGGCGGAATGAGTGTGTTGAAAACATCAATTTCATGATCCACTTCCATAAAAAATTCAAAGCTATTGTCAAACCGCATTTTCTCCAGCTCTGTGTAATGTTCAATGTAGTCTAACTCATCGTGCAGTGGTATTGTTTTATTGTCCACATTATCAAGTGTCTTCCGTATCACTTTGGAAAAGTGCCCCATAAAGGTGAGTGCTTCATCCACATCATTATCAATCACAAAATTCTGAATGGAGCTCATGGAGTTGAAAATAAAATGGGGGTTCATCTGTGCCTGCAATGCCTTGGTCTCCAACTCGGATATTTTGGTTACAATGTCCCTTTTCTGTTTCTCCTGACGCCGAATGTATCTTATTCGCATGCGATAAAGGATTGCTGTGGTTAAAAGAATTATCGCAGACATGGAGATAATAAACCACAATTGGAAGTACCAGGGCTTTAAAATAGTAAAGCTGAAGGTTGCTTCAGATGAAAACAATCCTGACGTGTGGTTACGGCTTTTTGCTTTAAAAATGAATTCGCCGGGTTTCAGGTAAGGGAAAACAACATAGGTTTTATTTGTGGGACCTGTCCATTCCCTGTCGATTCCTTCAAGTTTATAATAATACTGCTCCGCATTTGAGTTTACGAAGTTTAACGTATGAAAATGGATTGAGAGATTGTTCTCATCATGCGATAGGTTAACCGATTCCAAAGGTAATTTCGACCACCGATCCATGGCTCCGTAATTGCTCCAATCAGTTTCTGTATTGAACATATCCACTTTTTCAATGACTGTTTTGAGTGGATAATATTTGGTGTTAAGAATGAGGTTTGCATCAACCATTACAATGCCTTCATTGGTGGCAAGCCAGATATTTCCCATATTATCAATATCCGAATTGTTGACATTGCGATACGCATTACCTTCTGTTTCTCCCAGAAACCGGAAAGAATAGTCTCCTTGCAAAATCTTTTTAAGGTTGTAGATGCGCAAACCGTCTGCATGACCGGCAAAGAGGTGACCTTTCCAGATATTTAGCCATAGGATTGCAGGGAGTGTTTTTTTGTGTGATATTTCAAAAACTTTCTCTCTCTCTATGGGACTCAGCACTTCAATACGCCCGTCATTTCCTCCAAGATAAGCCTTCCCTGTACTGTCGAAGCAAATGGCATTCACAAGATGATTTATGGTTGAATCTTCTTCACAAAGATCGCGTATAGCACCATCTTTTTCCATAAAGACTCCGGAAATCCTTGAGCAAAGCCATGTTTCATTTTGGCAGGTGTATAACTTTTTGGCCATTATGGACTTCCCCGGAAGTCTGTATTCTTTTCGTTTTTGAATGTTTTTATAATGACCGTATTTTTTGATTTCATGAGACCAACTATCACAGCAGGTAATGGTATCATTTTCATCAAGAATAAATGTATCGTGAGTTAGATAAGATATTGATATCGCGTTTAAATCATTGCTAATGACAATTGGTTTCAGGTTGCCTAACCCAACCATAATATCGTTATTTGTTGCTTTGGCTATTGACTTAAATGTGAAATAATCAGGATCACTTTTATGTGCTATTAATATCGATCTTTGATTTTTAGAGATGATGTTTTGATGCGTTTCGGAACAGGCTATTTGTAAGTCAACCAGCTCAGCTATAGTCAGCTTTTCATATTTTTTATCAGGTAGAATCCGAATTAAAGTGTTTCTTGAAATGGCGAAGACTTCATTGCCATTCCTACAAACAATTTGTTCAACGGAGAAATTGGATTCATCAAAATACATGTTGTCATAAAGCGTAAAATAGGGTAGGGGGAACGTATATATTCCTTTATCCAGCGTGCCAAACCAGGTTTCAGACTGCAGGGAGTCATTGAAAATTGCCCAGCCAAAGGTGGTCTCGATATTGAACGTTTTATTGCCACTCTTGACCTCCCCTCCATTGTAGCAGAATAACCCCCCATCATCCCCACGCGACTTTGAATCATTCCAGGCTGCCAGCCATAACCTCCTTTGTCCGTCTTCTGTTATGCCAAACACCTGGCCCATGCCACCAATTTCAGTGAGCGATGAATCTGTTTTTATTACAATTCCATCTCTTTTGTTTGAAACTACAGTGTCATTATTATAGGTTACAAGGCCTGCACTGATTG
>PKSY01000108.1 GCA_002869405.1 Marinilabiliales bacterium | reverse complement strand
GGTTTCTTCTATATAGAACTGGTTCATTATACCGTATAATACTTCAATCTTCTCTTCACCCGCACCCCGAAGAATCTTACGGTTTGTAACAGAAATGGTCTCCATAATATTATTATGGTTGTGGTAGTCAATCACATTATGTTCAGCACCTGTATCCAGGCAAAAACAGACATCTTTTCCGTTTATGGGGATTGTAGTCACAATGATATTATTTGCATAGCGGATCTTTTGCTGTGTGTGGTACTTTATCGTATCATTGAACTGTTCAAGGAGATTACCCTTCCTGTCAATGGGGCGCATTGTCATCTGAAGATTCCGTATGTCTATGGTTGTTTCAAATTCCTTAATTAACATGGCACCTATTAGTCCGTGAATCTTAATATTTCTTGAATTTTCCAGATGCCCCAGGTTAATAACATCAGCCTTAATTTTTTCAAACACGAGGCCGCCTAATTCAAAACGGTCGATTTTTTTTGTTTGTTTATTGATTTTTTTTGTGGAAATACCTGCCGAATGCGTATCAAATGTTTTTTTTGAGTCGCGGAAGTATGTGGCATTAAGCACAATTCCCTGCGCACCGCTGTCGAAGACAAATGTACCCTGAACGCCATCAACAGTTGCATCAACAAGTATAAGATTGCCGGCTTTTTTCAGGGGTATGAATTCGGTTTTATTGCCTGTAGCTGATACTTCTGTCGTTACGACAAGCTTGGCCGTGTGCAGCGGGTATAATATAAGCCCTGCAAAAAGCGAAACCCATAACACTAGATTGTACTTCAGCATCATCATATAAATTGACTTGCCGTAAAGTTATGAAAAAGAATGTTTGGCCGGAAAGACTGCATTATCCCTTCCCTTGTCAGAAATTAATTTATTTTTTGCCATGTGCTTATAAACTAATGCCAATACTCAATCCAAAGGGCACAAATATAACATTCACATTGTCGTATCCTGAAACCGGTACTTCTCCGAAAACTCTGAAATTGATTTTCTTTGTCCTTAATGGAAGAATCCTGTATCCGACAATAGGGTATAAGACATAGGGATGAAAAATATTTCCAGGCATAAGTGTACCACCAATGCCAACTTCAAAAAAGTGACGGGTTTTTCCAATATTTAACGTAAGGTGATGCGGCAGTGTAAAATATTGTTCCGGGTCATCATCAAAAATAAGAAACTCCTGATTATAACCTAACCCTAATTTTGTACTCAGGATTAAGGTGTGATTCAGGACTATTTGCCTTTCAAAATTAATAGAGAATACTGAGGCATCACCAAACACATTCAGGTTTAAATTCACAAGTGGACGTGTATCCTTATGGTTATTTGAATCCTGCGCTAATGTTACATTCCAAATGGTTGCCAGCAGGATCAGAAATAGAATTTTTTTCATAATACTAAAGTATTTATTTTAAATTATCCTCAAGCTTTAATGTTTGTTCAAAAAAGCCACTGAATTATTTTTTACCTTGAAGATCCTGAATACTAAACTCTATGCGATATTATTCGATACATGCATTTAGCTGATCATAGATATATTGTAATCCGATGGAATTTACGAAGTTTCCTAACGACTTGCATTTTTCGACTTCATCCTGGCTCATTCCCTGGCCATTAAAATAATCTTTGATAATTAGCAGTGTGGCTTGTGCTGAATTAAAATCACCACCAATTGATGAAATGCGGTCATATGCTTTCGGGCAGTCTATGCCACTTCGGTGTAATGCATCAAGCATCGTCTGTGCTTCACGTCGCACATTTAATAGTTTCCTGCTTGCTGTTCCAAGATGTTTCATGCCCTGATTTCTGTTTTCACTTCTGTTACCCTCATTATTGGATATTCTGACCATATAGGTTGTGACATTTATCATCTCCTTACTGAATGCCAGTGCTGCTTGCTCTAATTCATCGCCTTCTCTGGCTAATTCACGAATATTGTATTTCATGGTTTCTTTCCGACTAATGGAATCATACAATGCATTGCCATGCGCAAAATGATAATAGTATCCCTCAACCGGCTTTCCGTTTTCAAATTCACCTTTGAAATTCAATCCGTTTGTCCATTGAAAATATCCCGTTCCATTGTTGCAATTACCTTCAAGACATCCGTTTTCAATTGTTTTTAATCGTCCGGTATAATTGTACTCATAGTAATAAAGTGGTTCAATGGTTACATAAGTAAATTTATCTTTTTCATTGGGAGTATAGAAATAGACATAGTACAGATTGTGTTTATCATCAGGATTGCCGGAGTAGCATAGTGCTGAGAACCAGTCGTAATTCCAGGATCTGTGTTTATAACCGTAGGCTTCTTTTTTTAGATCTGAGAAATGATCAATAAATGTTACATCGGCAGGGTCGTTAATATATAGTTTGATGGATCGTATTCTGGAGATGTTATATTCATTGGAATAGATTTTAAGGTTCCCGTCTTTGCTGGTGTACCAAAAATCATCTCCGTCGTGACTTTCGCGGAATCCGAACTTTGAAACCAGCTCACTCCACTGAGTGGTATTTGGTCTTAATTTGAAAAGCTCACATATAGAGTCAAAACTTGCTGTGGTTATGTACTCTTTTTTCCATATGGAAGCGGGTTTTTTAATCGGTTCTTTCTCGATTTCTGCCATGCCGAATCCTGCAGATTCAGGGTAACAACTTTCGCAAAAGCTGGCAGGCGCATATCCGTTCAAAGAAATAGTGCTTAGCGTATATTCCTCTTCCTGATTAGGTTTAGTATACCTCAGCTGCGCCCTCAGATCAGGCTCCGGGCTGAATAGGTAACCCATCCTTTTCATAAAGCTATAATCCAGCGTGTCTGTTATTGGAAAGTGAAGCTTGCTTAAGGATTGTTGCAGGTAGGTGTCCACACCAAAATACTCAAGAAGAGGCAACTCCGGCGCACTGATATTATCCGTGTAGATATCTATAAAAAATTCACTTACTTTATTTCCAGCTGTAAACGACAAAGTCAGGCTATAGGATTCATTCTCTGTAAAAAGACTGTTTAGTCTGTTTTCTTGTCGTTGAAGCCCTGATTTTTCAATAAAGTACTGTACCTTTTCATGGTTTCGGTCCAGACCAATGAGGCTGTAGAGGCACGAATCGAGTGGAAGCTGAGCATAGGTGATTTGAAAAAGGGTACAGGTAATTAAGAGTAGGGTAGTCTTTTTCATAGAGAGTGCAGATTTTGTAATATATTTCTGTAAATCTGATGTTTATTGCTTTCAAATATACAGATTTTTTATAAGGTGCGCCATGGGTTTCACGGAGGATTTTTTCTGTTTAGATCCCGAGCCACGATGAATCGATGGCTCTACAATCCTTGAAGAAAATCTTGTTATGAAGAGGCGCGATTTATAAAATATGAAAAAAGCGTCCGTGCGCCCCCGTGCAACCTCGGAGAAAATCAGTGTTCCTAATAAAAATTATTGAAAAAATCCCTTATCTTTGCCCCGCACTAAAATTATTTGATGTTTAATATTACTTCAGAGCGTGTTAAGTAAATAATCATCGTCATCCCGACTATGATTATTCCTCCAATTGACTCGGCAAGTCCTTGCCAGGGTCTTTTACTATGAAAATATCTCAATTGTTTATATTAGCTGATTACTGGCTTTCAGTAATGGTACTTAACACAAATACAATGACAAAAAATATATCAAGAGCACGCGTCGTAGAGAAACAGTATGACACATACAAAGTAGAGACAGAAAAAGGCATAAAACCGGCGAAGTTGAAAGGCACGTACTTTCATGCTGCTCAAAGAAAAAGCGCATTTCCCTGTGTGGGCGACAGGGTAGAGGTGAACGACTTTGGGGAGTTGATGCAGATTGAAAAGGTGTTGCCGCGCACCACAAAGATCAGTCGCAAGGTGGCAGGAGAGGTTACTGAAGAGCAGGTAATCGCCGCCAACATCGACTATGTGGTGATCGTGCTGGGTCTGGACGGCGGCCGCAACTACTCCGACCGCCTGCTGGAACGCCTCACCACAGTAGCCTGGAACAGCGGAGCCACGCCACTTATTGTGCTCAATAAAGCCGACCTGAATGCAGATGCCGAATACGTGCAACTACAGGCTGAGACCATCGCTCCCGGCGTAGATATCATCCTCACCAGTGCTGAAGAGGGCGAGGGCCTTTCCGCACTGGAGGCGTACTTGTCGGATGGCGCTGTCGGAGTATTCATAGGTCCGTCAGGTGTGGGGAAGTCAACTCTTACTAATGCACTGCTCAAATCTGAGGTTCAAAAGACCAATGAGATACGGCAAAACGACAAGCGGGGGCGTCACACCACCTCTGCCTCATACATGTTCGAGCTGGAGAGCGGTGGCTATATTATCGACT
>PKSY01000297.1 GCA_002869405.1 Marinilabiliales bacterium | reverse complement strand
TTATTTTACCTCTTCAAAATCAACGTCAGTAACATCATCACCGCCGTCTTTTTGCTGTGATTGCTGCTGGTTTGCATCAGGTCCGGGTTGTGCACCCTGTGCTCCGCCCTGTGCTTCCTGAGTTGCTTTGTATATCTCTTCACTGGCAGCCTGCCAGGCATTGTTGAGCTTCTCAGTAGCAGCATCAATGGAAGGGATATCCTGCGCTTTATGAGCATCTTTCAACTCCTGAAGTGCTTTTTCAATAGGCTCTTTTTTGTCTGCAGGAACCTTGTCACCGTATTCTTTCAGCTGCTTTTCAGTCTGGAATACCAGTGCATCAGCATTATTAATCTTTTCAATTCTCTCTTTCTCCTTCTTGTCGGCTTCAGCATTTGCTTCTGCTTCAGCTTTCATTTTATTGATTTCATCTTCTGATAATCCTGAAGAAGCCTCAATACGGATGTTCTGAGATTTACCTGTTCCTTTGTCTTTAGCAGTTACATTTAGAATACCATTGGCATCGATGTCAAAAATAACTTCAATCTGAGGAACACCACGCGGGGCTGGAGGAATACCATCGAGGTGGAAACGGCCAATACTCTTGTTCTGGTTTGCCATCGGACGCTCACCCTGAAGGATGTGTATCTCTACAGAAGGCTGATTATCGGCAGCAGTAGAGAAAGTTTCTGATTTCTTCGTCGGGATGGTAGTATTTGATTCGATAAGTCTGGTAAATACACCACCGAGGGTTTCGATACCAAGTGAAAGCGGAGTAACATCCAGAAGGAGTACATCTTTCACTTCACCGGTGAGCACACCACCCTGTATTGCAGCACCAATAGCTACCACTTCGTCGGGATTAACTCCTTTGGAAGGTTTTTTGCCGAAGAATTTTTCAACATTTTCCTGGATAGCAGGGATACGTGTAGATCCACCAACCAGAATAACTTCATCTACATCAGCTACACTCATACCGGCATCGCTGAGCGCTTTTTTACAAGGTTCGATTGTGGCGCGAATCAGAGAGTCAGCCAGTTGTTCGAATTTTGCTTTTGAAAGCGTGCGCACCAGGTGCTTTGGAATACCATTAACCGGCATAATGTATGGCAGGTTAATCTCAGTTGAGTTACTGCTGGAAAGTTCAATTTTAGCTTTTTCTGCAGCCTCTTTCAGACGCTGAAGAGCCATCGGGTCTTTACGAAGATCAATGTTTTCGTCTGCAATAAACTCTTCTGCCAACCAGTCAATAATGACTTGATCAAAGTCGTCACCACCTAGATGTGTATCACCGTTTGTGGATTTTACTTCAAAAACGCCATCACCAAGTTCGAGAATGGAGATATCAAAAGTACCACCACCAAGGTCAAAGACAGCGATTTTAATGTCGCCGGTTTTCTTATCAAGGCCATAAGCCAGGGCAGCAGCAGTAGGCTCATTAATAATACGTCGAACTTTCAGTCCTGCGATTTCACCTGCCTCTTTGGTCGCCTGGCGCTGTGAATCGGAGAAGTATGCAGGAACAGTAATTACTGCTTCAGAAACTTCCTGTCCGAGGTAATCTTCGGCAGTTTTTTTCATTTTCTGAAGTACCATAGCACTAATTTCCTGTGGAGTATATTTACGATCTTTAATCTCCACGCGGGGAGTGTTGTTATCTCCCTGGATTACTTTATAAGGAACACGGCCAACCTCTTTAGAAACTCTGTCAAACGTTTCACCCATGAAACGCTTAATGGAGAAGATAGTCTGCTGCGGGTTTGTGATCGCCTGACGTTTTGCAGGATCACCCACCTTGCGTTCTCCGTTTTCTGTAAATGCAACAATAGAAGGCGTTGTTCTGCGGCCTTCCGAATTTGGAATTACCACCGGTTCGTTACCTTCCATAACGGCAACACAGGAGTTGGTGGTTCCGAGGTCAATACCAATTATTTTTCCCATTATTTAAATTTTTTATGATTAAACTCAATTTTCGCGGCTGCCAAAGGTCAATGACTATGCCAAACGAAAGTGTACAAAAAAAACGATGCATCGTTTATGTGTTAAAGCGATGCATCGTTCTGTTATTGAGTATTTTATGTTGATAATCAGATGAATGACATATGGTGACAAATCGTCATAAATATGTCATTGAAAAGATTACTTGTTGACAGGATTAATAAATTTGAGCTCGTAGAAGTCATTCCAAAGCATATTGGAAGAGACCTCGCTAAGGAAGAAAGCCCTCTCTTTTGAATACCTGGCTGAAAACAGGCCAATCCCG
The DNA here is from genome assembly GCA_002869405.1 of Marinilabiliales bacterium. Classification (GTDB taxonomy): domain Bacteria; phylum Bacteroidota; class Bacteroidia; order Bacteroidales; family BM520; genus BM520. The sequence continues at coordinate 2,139 of PKSY01000297.1, read as the reverse complement.
TTTTCGATATTTGTGAACTCCGGTCTGTCCTGAACTATCGAAGTGGTAGGTTCATTCACCTCCATGTAAGTGTTAAACTGATCTTCGGCAACTTCAAAAGTAAAAACAAGCTGTCCCGCATAACGCTCTTCAACACTGTCTTCAGTATCCAAATCTTCATAAGGAACACTTTCTATGAGCCAATCCCAGAATGAATGCGTGATAAAGTCAAAATTCAGGGTTTCATCACCACCTTCAATGCCGGAGGATTTTCTTACAGGGAAACTTCTCCAGACGATGCTTTTCTGAACAGGAGTGGTGTTACCGACAAAAACTTCTTCATAATGGAAAGTGGCATAAACTCCATATCTTCTTCCGTTCTTTGTAGTTGTAACCTGAACTTCCTTAGGGTATTCGTTATCCTGAATATTAATGGTTGGTCGGGCTGCATTATTGATGATAGGCTTGTTTATAACCATGCTGCCATCCACCAGTGAAGTTTCTCCGGTAATGGTTTTTCCGGTTTCCGGATTATGAATTACCAGCTTATAGGTGTTTCCATCATCCAGCATATTTTTCGTAACAGCCTTATATACCTGTTGCGCACCGGAATAGAAAATTCCCTCTTCTTTATTGTAAACGGTTGTGGTGTCAAAATCAATTGTTTTTACATACTGACCTTCATTGTACTCCTCTACGGAAACTTCAAGTCGGATGTCATATTCTGAAGAATCAGTAACCTGAGCGAAAGTCAGGGCATTACCTTCTCCAAGAAAGGCTTTGGTGATTTTAATGTAAGAGATGGAGTCGTTCTGATTTAATAAACCATATACTGCTGTAATGTCTTCCCATTCACCAATTGTGGAGACTTCATTATCACAACTTTGAAATAAAAAGACCAATAGAAGTGCGGATATTATTGCCGATATTTTTTTCATGAGGGCAAAAATACAACAAATACGCACAAAATCTTGTTAATTTAAGATATATACGCAAATTTTGCCGGATAAAACTTAAAACAATGAGCACTTCATTTGCACATGTCCCGAAAGTTACCACTCACGTGCTTCAGGAGATGAAACTCAAGGGTGAAAAAATCAGCATGTTAACAGCCTATGATTACAGTATGGCCAAGATTCTGGATCAGGCAGGAATAGATGTTATTCTTGTTGGCGACTCTGCCTCGAATGTGATGGCAGGTCACACCACAACACTTCCAATCACTCTTGATCAGATGGTATATCACGGGGCATCAGTGGCCCGCGCAGTAAAACGTGCACTGATAACCGTGGATCTTCCCTTTGGGACGTATCAGGGAAATTCGAAGGAAGCCCTGAATTCTGCCATAAAGATTATGAAAGAGTCGGAAGTAGATGCCGTGAAGATGGAAGGCGGACGCGAGATTGTAGAGAGTGTTGGCAGGATTCTTTCTGCCGGAATTCCGGTAATGGGGCACCTGGGACTTACTCCTCAGTCAATTCACAAATTCGGGACTTACGTGGTTCGTGCAACTGAAGAAGATGAGGCAAATCGTCTTATTGAAGATGCCTTTTTGCTTGAAGAAGCCGGTTGTTTTGCCATTGTGCTCGAGAAAATTCCTGCTGCACTGGCCGAAAGAGTGGCTAAAGCAGTGAAAATACCTATCATTGGTATTGGAGCCGGTAATAAGGTCGACGGTCAGGTGCTCGTACTGCATGATATGCTGGGAATAACACAGGACTTTAGTCCCAGATTCCTTCGCCGCTATCATAACCTAAAAGAAGAAATTCTTGGTTCCGTACAGTCATATATTGATGATGTGAAGTCAGTGGATTTTCCTAACGAAAGAGAGCAATATTAATGAGCTCCATTGACCCTGCCAGAATACTGTATGAGGATAATCATGTGATGGTGGTTAATAAACTGCCCTCTGAAATCGTGCAGGGAGATAAAACAGGCGATACTCCGCTGTCAGAATCATTAAAACAATATCTCAAAGAGAAATACCAAAAACCCGGTAATGTATTTATGGGTGTGGTTCACCGCCTCGACAGGCCTGTCAGCGGAGCATTGGTATTTGCGAAAACCGGAAAAGCACTCTCAAGGTTAAACGATGCTGTCAGGAACAGGGATTTCTGTAAAACATACTGGGCGGTTGTAAAAGCAGCTCCTCCCAAAGAG